>CAYZKM010000088.1:0-12451 GCA_964478525.1 uncultured Bifidobacterium sp. | reverse complement strand
CACCGGCGTGCTGCTGGTCGAGCACCATGCCGACCTGATCTTCGACATCTGCGACCATGTGACCGTGCTGAACCTGGGCCGGGAACTCGCCGCGGGGACACCCGCCGACATTCGCGCCCACAAGGAGGTGGTCAGTGCCTATCTCGGTGCGTGATCCGCTGCTGACCGTGGCCGGGCTGACCGCCGGCTATGGCAAGATCGGGGTCCTGCATGGCGTGGACCTGACCATCGGCAAGGGCGAGATCGTCGCCCTGCTGGGACCCAACGGCGCCGGCAAGACGACGCTGCTGCGCGCGGTGTCGGGGCTGTTGCCCTGGTCCGGCGAGGCGCGCTTCGACGGCGCCGGCCTGGCAGGCATCACCCCGCGCGAGGCCGCTCGGCGGGGCCTGGTGCATGTGGTGGAAGGCCATCGCGTGTTCACGCAGCTGTCGGTGACGGACAATCTGCTGCTGGCCGGATACGACGTGGCGCGCGCGGAGCGGGCCGGGCGGGTGGACGAGGCGCTGTCGTATTTCCCCGAGATCGCCGCCAAGCGGGCCGACCGCGCGGGCGCCCTGTCGGGCGGGCAGCAGCAGATGCTGGCCGTGGCGCAGGGCCTGGTGCGGCGGCCCAAGCTGCTGATGCTGGACGAGCCCTCGGCGGGCCTGTCGCCGGTGCTGGTGGATCGGGTGCTGTCGGTGGCGGCGACGCTGCGCGATGGCGGGACCGCGATCCTGCTGGTGGAGCAGCTGATCGAGAAGGCGCTGGCACTCGCGGACCGGGTATACGCGATGGCGCAGGGCCGGATCGTGCTGGCGGCGCCGACAACCGAGCCCGACCTGCCGCACCGGCTGGAGCAGGCGTATTTCGGCAAGGATGCCGTGGCGGTGTTCGAGTAGGGGTCAGGCTGCCAGGCCGGCAAGGGCCAGCGTCGAGGCTTCCTCCATCACGGTCGTGCGCCGCAGTTCCCTGACCACGGCGGCGTCATATTCGCAGGCGCGGTGCATCGTGCAGCGGTTGTCCCACATCACCATGTCGCCCGCCGTCCATCGGTGCGTATGGACGAATGCCGTCTGCGTCGCGTGCTCCATCAGGTCGCGCAGCAGGATGCGGCCTTCGGGGATCTCCATCCCATGGATCATCATCGCGTGCGACGCCAGGTACAGCGTCTTCCGCCCCGATCCCGGATGCGTCCGCACGACCAGTTGCGGCGAGGAGGGCAGGCGCGCCTGCTCCTCGGGGGTGAAGTCGGTGAAGCCGATCAGCCCGCGGGAGTACAGCAGCGAATGTTCGGCCACCAGGCCTTCCAGCCGAGCCTTCATCCGATCCGGCAGGGCGTCGTATGCGGCGCGCATGTCGCAGAATTTCGTTTCTCCACCTTCATCCGTCACGCGGACCGCGCGCAGGAACGAGTATTTCCCGGCCGCTTCCTTGAACGTGTAGTCGGTATGCCATTGCCGGTTGCCCAGGCTGCTCATGCGGCGGCGATCGTTCGCGGGAAGGATGGCGCTGTGCTCGTCCAGGTTCGAGATGTCGGCCAGGTGCGGATCGAGCCGTCCCTTGAAGCCCGGACGATATGCCTTGATCGTGGTTTCAAGCCGTCCGAACGGCTGGCTGAACGCGACATGCTGTTCGTCGGTGACAGGCTGATCCGGAAATACCAGCACGGCATGGCGATCCGCCGCGGCGACGATATCCCGCATCAGGTCCGGCGACGGCGGGACGCGCAGATCGACACCCCGGACCGTGCCGACGAAAAGCGGATGCACCTGCCGGATCGATAGTGCCATGGCCGGCCTCCTGCGTGGTTCCTGCCGGGATGATAGCGGCAATCGGCCCGGCTCAGCCAGGGTGCGGAACCAGGCGCAGGATGGCGTGGAATTCGTTCCGGATGCAGACGCCGTTCGCGACCAGCAGCGTCGCGGCGTCGCCCAGTGGTTTGACCAATGACAGGATCGCGGATCACCCGCGCCGTGCGCAAGCACGGAATCCGCCGCTTGATCCGCCCTTGAGATGGACGCGCATCATGCCATAGGGTCGCTTCCTGGTCAGGTGATTTTCTCGATACCGAGACGGTGTCGGGGACGCCCCTGCCACGACCAATGACCTGAGCCATAAGGGGGCGAGGAACGCGACCATGTCCGAGACCGGCACGACCAGCGACATTGCGGCCGACAACAGCGCAACCTTCATCGTCGCGGTGCCCTATCAGGGCGCCGATGGTCCGGTTCCCGGGTCCTATGCACAGGTGCTGCGCATGGGCGCGGCCGACCCGACGATCGAAGGCGGGGTCGTGGATGCCGACGGCGCCACGCTGCCCGATCAGGAACCCGCGCGCTCGGAACCCGGCGTGTTCGTGTACTCTGCCGATCAGTATGCGGCCTACAGCCCGAAGGTCACGGTCGCGACCGACGATCAGCTGTCACTGACGCGCGGACCCAGGGGCAACATCCTGCAGTTCTCGGCTGCGAATGCGATCGGCGGTGCCGCCAACTACCTGGTCGGGCGCGGGCTGTCGATGGGGTTCGGCATGGGCACCACGCTGGGCATGGGCGGTGCCGTGTCGGCGACGCTCGGCAACTCGGCATCGATGAACACCGGCCTGCAATTTGCCTCCAACCTCGGGCTGACCCTGAATTTCTCGGAAGGCCAGATCGTCACGATCGCCGCCGATGATACCGCCATCCAATGCCGCACCGGCAGCGTCACGTCGGTGGGAGAGGGCGTGACGATGGCGACCGAATCGCTGAACTATGCGCTGGTCGATCCGCTGGCGCTGGGCGGGACGGTCCACCGGCGGCTCAGCAAGACGATCGCAGCTCTCAGCGCCACCACGGTTGTATTGATCAACACGGCAAATGTCATGTTCGGCGTCATGGCGATCACCACCGTTTCATGGGGACAGGAACGCAACTCCATCACCACCGCCATCGCTCGGCTGCTGGCAGTGGCCCAGATCCTTCATGCCATGACACCTGTCGTGCAGGTCATGGGGGCATTGTATGGCGTGTCGTATCATGCGCGCACGAAAACGGCGATCCTGGACACGAAGGTTGGTCTCAAGCTCTCGCAGGATGAGACCACGAAGGCGTACCAGGCGGCGTTGACGGTGGGCGGTCTGATGCCGCAGTCCAGTGTCACGCTGGTGGGGACCGACGCCACGGTGAAGGCAACGACGATTTCGCTGCTGCCGACGGACACGCTGACCGTGACCATCGCCGATGCCGCGAATCCCGCGAATGCCGCAAGCGAGATCAAGGTCGATAAGACAGGCATATACCTGCAGGCCGGGCTGGCGTCGCTGACCTTGTCGAACGGCACGGTGACCGCGATGGGCAGGACGGGACAAATCACCACGCTGGCGAGCTAGCCATGAAGGCGATCCGCGAATCCAATGTCTCGGGCTTCGAACTCGCCTATATCGAGGCGGACTCGAACTTCACGGCCCCGTTCGTGACCTTCATCCTGAAGGGCACGTTCGACATCGTCCCCGACGGGGTCTGCACCATCGCTGCGCGGCAGCGCCCGATCAGCGGCGATGTGCGCCACATGGACGGCATCGGGCGCAGCCTTGCCTGGGCGTCGGACCTGGCGCCGTTCAAGCCGTACAGCGACTTCCTGGTGCACGGCACATTCCATCAGCCCGGCGGCATGCCGGCGCCGAACGGCGATGCGTGGTTCGAGTTCGGTCCGCTGTGGAAACGTCTGCGCATCATCGGCCCGCGCACCGTGCGCCAGGCACCGGGACGGCCGACGGTGATGACCGCCCCGCAGCCGATCGCCAGCCTGCCGCTGCGGTGGGAGTACAGCGTCGGTGGGCTGCGCAACCGGCAGAACCCGATGGGCATGGGCGGCAACGTGACCGAGGAGCCGGACGGCGATCAGGTCCGGCCGATGCCGCTGATCGAGAATCCGCGCCAGACGGCCTCATCTTTGTCCGACTGGCCCGATCCGTTCAATGTCGGGCCGGTGCCGTCGTTCTTCCAGTTCCGGCGCGCCAAGCTGGGCACGCGCGACCAGCGCTGGGCCATGTTCCGTGCCCCGCTGCCGCCCGAGGATTTCGATCCCAGCTACTACAACGCCGCCCCGCCCGACCAGCAGGGGGGCAACTACCCGCGCGGGGACGAGAAGCTGACGCTGGGCAACATGCATCCGACCATGCCCGAGCTGGTGACTTTCCTGCCCATGCTGGGCGTGCAGCTTGCGGTGCTGCGCCGCGAGGCGGATACCGTCCGCGCCGAGGCCGTGGCGATGAACCTGGATACGGTCGTTGCATTGCCCGACGACGGCCAGATCGTGCTGGTCTGGCGCGGGCGGTGTCCTCTGCCGTCGCTGACGGCCGTGGATACATTGATCTGGGTCGCGGCCGAGGCCGAGCGGCTGGAGGCACCGAAAGCGGAACCGCCCTTGCCGGTCAGGCTGTGGCAGGCCTGGCGTGCCGAGCAGGATGCGGTGCTGGCCGAACAGCAGGCCAGGCGAGAGGGAATCGCCGCCGCGGAATCGGCGTTCAAGGAAGACCAGGCCCAGACGATGGCCATGGCGCGCAACGCGCTGGCGACAGCGGGGCTGCCGGACGAGCTGATGCGCGCCGTGCAGACCGAGAACGATCCGGAGGTATTGCTGGATCAGCTGGGCAATTACGTCGACACTGTGATCGGCGACATGGAACGTGCCCTGGCCGAGCTGCAGGGCGGGACCGAGGGATAGGTCATGCGTGGGACGAACCTGTAACCGGGGCTGGCGAGAGACATGGCGACGACTGACACATCGGGCGACATTGCGGCGGACACCACCACCAGTTTCATCGTCGCGGTGCCATACCAGGGGGCCAACGGGCCGGTCGCGGGGTCCTATGCGCAGGTGCTGCGCATGGGGTCGTGGGACACGACGATCGAGGCGGGGATCGTCGATTCGTCGGGCAACAAGATGCAGACGGCGACGACCAAGGATGGCATCACCACCATCACGAACCCGAACTATGCCGGCAGCGATCCGCTGCAGAACGCCGGCGTGCTTGTCTACTCGGCGGACCAGTACACGGTGTACAGCCCCAGCATCGTGATGGTCGGCTCGCAATCGTCGTCGTCGTGGTCGGACGAGAACCTGACCGTGACCACCAGCGGCAATTCCGTGCAGGCCTACACCTACAGCGGCCCCGCGGGGATGAATGCCACGTATTCGCGGGCCAATTCGCTGGGCATGACACTGGGCTACAGCGCCACCTTCGTGGTCGGCAGCCTGATGACGGTATGGGCTGGCAACGACGCCTCGACCGGCGTGGGCGGGCTGCTGTGGTCGAATTTCGGGCTGACGCAGAACATCTTCGACGGCCAGGTCGTGAACATCAACGGCGCGACCATCAGCGTGCAGGGCATCGGCGAGACCAGCCTGACCACGAACGCCAGTATCGTTGCAACGACAAGCATCACGCTGACGGTCAATCCCCTGACGGCCGGCGCGACATCGGCGTTGACGGTTGCCACCACGCTGGGCCAGGCGGCGCGCTTTGCCGGTGATGCCGTCGTCGCGCTGGGCGGTGCGGCGGTCGATGCCGCGATCGGGATCAGCACGGATGAGCTGGACGCGACCAAGACGAAGATCAGCACCAGCGTCGACGATTCCTACGACTCCGCATTGGCGATATCGGCGGCCATCATCGCGATCCAGGCGATTGCGTCGCTGTCGGGCATCGTCATGTCGGCGGCGGCGACCGGGCTGGCGGCCGCCACGACGTCCGGACAGCTGGAACTCGGTCTGGTCCGCTCAAGCCTCTCGCAGGGCTACCAGTCGGGGGTGAACGTGACCGTCGGCGCCGTGGCCATCGCCTCGCCCGATACCGAGGTGGAGGGATTTGCCAGCCTGACGCTGACCAGCGGGACATCCTCGATCGCCATCACCCCGGCCGGCATCATCCTGACGGTCGGCGGATCGAACATCGCGATCACCGCCGCCAGCATCATCGCCACCGGCGCCACGCAGGGCTTCAACCCATGAAGCCGCTGAAGCAGACCAACCTGTCGGGTCTGGAGCTGGCGTTTCTGCAGAACGACCGCAACTTCGACACGCCCTTCGTGACCTTCATCGTGAAGGGAACGTTCGATATCGTTCCCGGCGGCACCTGTGTCCTGGCGAAAACGCAGCGCCCTGTCAGCAACGATGTTCATTTCATGGACGAAATAGGCCGCAGCCTGGCCTGGTCGTCGGACCTGGTGCCGTTCAAGCCGCACAGCGATTTCCTGATCCACGGTTCGTACCACGCGCCTGATGGCGTGCCCACCCGCTATGGCCAGGCCTGGTTCGAGTTCGGGCCGTTGCAGAAGGCCCTGCTGATCGTCGGGCGGCGCACCGCCATGCAGCCGCGCGGCCAGCCCGCCGTGGTGACCCAGCCGGAGCCGGTCGCCACCCTGCCGTTGCGCTGGGAGTACAGCGCCGGGGCCATGCGTGACAAGCGCAACCCGCTGGGGCTGGGCGGCGATCCGGCCACCGGTCCGCATGGGGAGCGGATGTTCACGCTGCCGCAGATCGAGAATCCGGACCATCCGATCCGCGCGCTGGCGGACCGGCCCGATCCCGTAAATTTCGCGCCGATTCCCCGGCTGTTCCAGTTCCGCCAGCGCAAGCTTGGCACGCGCGACCAGCGCTGGGCGCTGTTCCGCGCGCCGCTGCCGCCGCATGATTTCGACACCAGTCATTACAATGCCGCACCGTTGGACCAGCAGGGCGGCAACTATCCGCGCGGCGACGAAACGCTGGTGCTGGGCAACATGCACCCGACCATCCCTGTGCTGCGGACCAGCCTGCCTGGCATCGTCGCGCAGGTCGCGGTGCTGCGCCAGCGCGATGGCGTGGTGGCGCCCGACGCGGTGACCATGCATCTGGACACCGTCGCTGCCATTCCGGACGAGAATCAGCTCGTGCTGGTCTGGCGTGGCCGGTGCCCGGTGCGCGATCGCAAGTCCGACGGCGAATTGCTGTGGGTGGCGGTCGACACCGAACCCGTCGGTGGCCCGTCGGCCGATCCGCGTCTGCCGGCCAGGCTGATGCGGCTGTGGCAGGCCGAGCTGAACGCCGAGGAGGCGGCGGAAGCGGCCGAGGAGGCAGCCGCCGCGGAACAGGCGGCGAAGGTGGAGGCGCATGCGGCGCAGACGATGGCATCGGTAAAGAAGCTGCTGGGCACAGCGAAATTTCCGCCCGCGCTGACCCAGGTGATCGCGACCGAGACCGACCCGGCCGTGTTGATGAAGGCGCTGCAGACCTTCGTCGATGACACGCTGGCCGAGCTGGGGCGGCGTTTTCCGCACCTGGTTGATCCGCCTGGCTGAGACGCCAGGGATCGTTACATCAACAACCAACACGTCAAGGGACAGCATCCGTGTCAGACGCCGAAGCGCAGGGCGACATTGCCACCAACGACGGCACCAGCTTCATCGTTGCTGTTCCGTATCTGGAAAACGGCACACCCCAGGCAGGCAAGTATGCGCAGGTGCTGCGCATGGGCGCCTGGGACAGCACCATCGAAGCCGGCCTGGTCGATTCCTCGGGCAACACGATCTGGTCGGTCGCCGGTGGCAACACCGCCTATACCGGCGACGATCCGTTGCAGGACCCGGGCATCCTGGCCTATTCCGCCGACCAGTACACGATCTACAGCCCGACGATCCGGATCGTCGGGCAGGTCACGGCGTCGTCCTGGGCAAGCGAGAATTACAACGTCACCGTCAGCGGCGGCGAGGTCGTCGCCTACAGCTACAGCGCCTGGTCGGGCGCGACGATGTCGTGGCAGCACGGCAGCAATTACTCGATCACCTCGGGCAACGAGGTGGGGTTCATCCTGGGCAATGCGATGACCGTGTGGGCGGGCAACGATGCCTCGACGGGATTTGGCGGGCTGCTGTGGTCCAATGTCGGCGTGACGCAGAATCTGTTCCACGGGCAGGTGGTGAACATCAATGGACCCGATCTCTCGGTCCAGGGGATGGGATCGACCAGCCTGACCCGGTACGCGACCACGGTTGCCACCGGGTCCATCGCGCTGACGGTCAACATGACGGCCGGCGCCGCGTTCAAAGGCCAGATACTGGTCGACAGGCTGGGGTTTCTGACCCGCATGGCCACCATCGTCGCGGTGGGCACCGCCGGTGCGGTGGATGCGGTGGACCTTGCCAATACGGATGTCATGAATGCGGCGGGCGGGGAACACCGTATCGCGACCGCCGCCAAGACGGTCGGCGACCTGATGGAGGCGGTGTCAGCGGCGATTGTCGGGATACAGATCATGACGGTGCTGACGGGCATCACGATGTCAGCGCTGGCGGATACGATTGCCAAGCTGCCGGTCGCCGGCGCGCTGACATTGGGGGGGACGGAATCCGAGCTGCGCCAGGGCCCGACATCGTCGGTGAAGCTGACGCCGATGGCCGCCACCATCTCGTCCGTCACCGGGTCCGTGAAGATGACCGAGGAACTGAACATCGAGGCCGGGCTGGAGACCTCGGTCCTTGTGTCGCCCGACGGCATCGTCCTGAAATGTGGCAGTTCCAGCCTGATCGTCACCAGGATGGGGATCATAGCGCAAGGCATGACCACAGGGTTCGGCGGATGATCAGTCTGCCCGTCATCAACCTGTCCGGGCTGGAATTCGGCCATCTGCAGCAGGACCGCAATTTCGCCTCTCCGTTCGTGACGCTGATCGTCAAAGGCACGTTCGATATCGTGCCCGACGGCGTCTGCGTTCTTTCGGACACGCAGCGGCCGCTGTCGGGGGATGTCCGCCATATGGACGACATCGGCCGCAGCCTGGCCTGGTCGTCCGACCTGGTGCCCTACAAGCCGCACAGCGATGTGCTGGTCCACGGGTCGTTCCACGCACCCAACGGCCTGCCCGGCTCGCGGTTCCGGGCGTCGCTGGAATTCGGGCCGCTGTACAAGCGCGTCCTGATCTTCGGCCCGCGCTTGGCGGTCCAGGCGAAGGGCCAGCGCCCGACGGTCACCGAACCCGCCGCCATCACATCGCTGCCGCTGCGGTGGGAGTACAGCGCCGGCGGGCTGCGCGACCGGCGCAACCCGATGGGCATGGGCGCCGGCTGGCGGGAAGGGCCGAATGGCGAACGTATCTACGACCTGCCGCTGATCGAGGATCTGGACCACCCGATCGCCGCCCTGTCGGATCATCCAGATCCTGTCAATTTCGGGCCGATCCCGCCTTTCTTCCAGGCCAGGCAGCGCAAGCTGGGCACGCGCGACCAGCGCTGGTCGATGTTCCGCGCGCCATTGCCGCCCCAGGATTTCGATCCCAGCTATTACAACGCCGCGCCGCGGGATCAGCAGGGCGGCAACTATCCGCGCGGGGACGAGACACTGCGCCTGACCAACCTGCATCCCCGCCACAGCCTGCTGACCACCAGGCTGCCTGGCCTGGTCGTTCATGCCGCCGTGCTGCGCGAGGCCGATGGCGCGGTCAGCGCCGAACCGGTGACGATGCATCTGGACACGGTCGTGGCCCTGCCGGACGAGGATCAGCTGGTGCTGGTATGGCGCGGGCGCTGCCCGGTGCGGGACCGGCGGAGCGAAGGCGAACTGCTCCGCGCCGCGGTCGCCGTCGAGCCGCTGGCGGGCCCCAGGCTGGATCCCCCGTTGCCGCAGCTTCTCATGCAGCAATGGCAGGACGCACGCGCGGCCGAGGCCAGCGAGGCGCTGGCCGCCGAACAGGCCGGTGCCGAAGCCGCGGCGGACCAGGCGGCGCATGTCGCCGAGACGCTGGAATCGGTCAGGAAGTTGATGGGAACAGCAAAATTCCCGCCCGAACTGGTCAAGCTGTTCGCCACCGAGACCGATCCCGACATCCTGCTGCAGCATATGGGCGCCTTCGTCGACGGCGTGGTCGCCGATCTGAAGCGGCGCTATCCCGATCTGGCCGATCCCTGACGGGGCCTGGTGCTTGCATCGGCCGCACGCCTGACCCAAGCTTCCGGCCACTCATGGCAGGAGCCCATATTCGATGCATGACATCGTCATCCGCGGCGGCACGATCGTCGACGGCACAGGCGCGCAACGTTTCACCGGCGACATCGCCATCGACGGCGACCGGATCGCGCAGGTGGGCGGCAAGGCCGGCCCCGCTGGGCGCGAGATCGATGCCGACGGCCAACTGGTGACGCCCGGCTGGGTCGATGTCCATACACATTACGACGGGCAGGCGACATGGGACCCGGTGCTGGCACCGTCGTCCTGGCATGGCGCCACCACCATCCTGATGGGCAATTGCGGCGTCGGCTTCGCCCCGGTGCGCAGGCGCGACCATGACTGCCTGATCGACCTGATGGAAGGCGTGGAGGACATTCCCGGCATCGCCCTGGCCGAGGGCCTGAAATGGGATTGGGAGTCGTTTCCGGATTACCTCGATGCGCTGGACCGCCTGCCACGCACGATCGATGTCGGCGCGCAGGTGTCCCACCATCCGCTGCGGGTCTATGTCATGGGCGAGCGGGCGGTGCGGCGCGAGAAGGCGACGCCCGACGATATCGAGGCCATGAGCCGGCTGACCGAGGAAGCCTTGCGTGCCGGCGCCTTCGGCTTCACCACCTCGCGCACCGATCAGCACAAGACCACGTCCGGCGACCTGGTGCCGGGCCGCTATTCCGAGGAACAGGAACTGCTGGGCATCGCCCGCGCGTTCGGCCGCGTCGGTCGCGGCACATACGGCATGCTGAGCGATTTCGAGGACGAGGCCGGCGAATTCCGCTGGATCACCGAGCTGTGCAAGACCAACAACGTGCCGTTCTGGTTCCTGCTGACCGACCGGTCCTACGATCCCGACCGCTGGCGGCGGCTGATGTCGGGCGTGCGGCAGGCGCGCGCCGATGGCGCCAATGTCACCGCGCAGGTGGCCGGCCGTCCGGTGGGCATCATCCTGGGGCTGACGACTTCATTGACCCCGTTCGCCGCCCGCCCGTCCTTCGCCGCGCTGCTGACACTGCCGGTCGCCGAACGCCTGGCACGCCTGCGCGATCCGGACCTGCGGGCGAAGATCCTGAACGAAGCATCCTCCGAGGAGCTGCTGTCGATACTGCCGCCCCTACAGCGCCCGATCGCCACGCGCTGGGACCGGCAATACGTGCTGGGCGATCCGCCGGATTACGAACCCGACGACAGCAGAAGCATCGCGGCGATGGCGGCCCGGACCAACCTGACGCCCGAGGAGTTCTGCTACGACTACCTGACCGGCGGCAACGGCGACCGCATGCTGTTCTATCCGGTCACCAACTATGTCTTCGGCGATCACGGCGTGGTGCACGAGATGATCACCGACCCCGCGACGCTGCTGGGCCTGGGTGACGGTGGGGCGCATTGCGGCCTGATCTGCGACAGCTCGCTGCCGTCGTACATGCTGACGCACTGGGTGCGCGACCGTCATCGTGGCCCGCGCATCGGGCTGGAATTCGCGGTGAAGCGGCTGACCTCCGAGACGGCGGATTTCTTCGGCTTCCGGGATCGCGGCCGCCTGGCGGTGGGCAAGAAGGCGGATGTGAACATCGTCGATCTGGCGAAGCTGCGGCTGCATCATCCGGAAATGCGCTACGACCTGCCGGCGGGCGGCAAGCGCCTGGTGCAGCGCGTGGATGGCTATACCGCCACGATCGTCGCCGGCACGGCCGTGTTCGAGCATGGCGTGGAAACCGGCGCGCGTCCCGGCCGGCTGGTGCGCGCCGGTCGCGGCTGATCATCGGGTCCGGTCGCGGGCCGGCGACAGCCTCGCCGCCCCGCGACCGGGCTCAATACCGTCCGTCGTGGAATGCTCGGCGGATCTTCTGGTCGGTGTGGTACTGGCTGACGGAATAGGCGGCCCAGATCGCGGCCGGGATCCAGCCGATCAGGGTGATCTGCAGCAGCAGGCACAGAATGCCGGAAAACGGGCGGCCGATGGTGAAGAACGCCAGCCACGGCAACAGGATCGCAATCAGCAGGCGCATCACATACTCTCCTCGACTCCGGCCGCATCCTGCCACGTCCCCGGCCTGGCCGTCGCGCACAGTTTGGGCCGCGCATGGACAGATGCAACGGGCGCGGCAAGTATTCACGCCGATCCGTGCAACCTGGCGATTGGCCGTTGTGCCGGCGCGAAAGGCACCCCGTCATGACCGATCAGCCACGACCCCGCGCGACCCGGCCGATCCAGCGGCCGCGCGGCATGCCGCTGGCGCTGTTCTGCCTGCTGGCCATGGTGGTCGGCATCGTCACCGGCCTGGGCGCGGTCGCCTTCCGCGCGCTGATCGGCCTGGTCCACAATGTGATGTTCCTGGGCACGGTCTCGTTCGCCTATGACAGCGCGGTCTTCACGCCCGAAAGCCCCTGGGGCATCGGTGTCATCCTGGTGCCGGTCATCGGCGGCATCGGCGTCACCTATATCGTCTCGACCTTCGCGCCCGAGGCCAAGGGCCACGGCGTGCCCGAGGTGATGGACGCGATCTACTAC
>CAYZKM010000087.1:0-12480 GCA_964478525.1 uncultured Bifidobacterium sp. | reverse complement strand
TCGCATGATTCACCCGCTGCCACGGTTCCGCTCAGCGGGATCATGCTCTGGCCGCGCCCGGCTGGCCGAGACCAGCGCGCCGGACATCCGTGCACGGGACATCAGCCCGCTCGGCGGAAGGTCAGGTTGAAGCGGTGGCGGCCGGTCGCCGGATGGTCGCCCTCGGCCAGGGTGTCGACGCCGTGGAAGACCAGCCGGGCGGGGCCGCCCCAGACGACGATGTCGGCGTGCAGGAGGCGGAAGCGGCGTAGCGCGTCCGCGCGGCGGACCCCGCCCCACAGGAACGTCGCCGGCAGGCCGAGCGAGACCGAGACGATCGGCGCGGCCATGTCGCGTTCATTCCGGTCCTGGTGCGGCGTCAACCGCGCGCCGGGCTGGTAGCGGTTCATCAGGCAGGCATCGGGATGGAAGCCCGGGAAGCCTGCCTGCGCGGCGGCATCGGTCGCCAGCGTCGCCAGCACGTGCGGCATGGCCGGCCAGGGGCGGCCGGTCTGCGGATCGGCGGGGCCATAGCGATAGCCGGCGGGGCCGGTGATCCAGCCCAGGGCGCCGCAATTGGTCATGGCGACCGACATGCGATGCCCACCCGGCGTGTGCATGTGGCGGAACGGGGCGAGCGTGGATATCGCCTCGATGGCGGCGATCAGGGCGGGGGCGGCATCGCGGGCGAAGCCGCGCAGGATGACGGCGCCAGGCCCGATCGGCTGGCGCGCGGGCGGGGTCGGAATGCTGTCCAGCAGGTCCATCGCGCGGGACCCGTCACGGCGCAAACCGCCATGACGGGAACCGGCCGGCCCTATTGAACCGGCGAACGCGAGGTCGGCAGGATGCGCTGCACCTGGATCGCGGAACGGTCGAGATAGTCCGGGACGCGCGGGGCGATCCTGGTCTTCCAGAAATCGGACTCGTAGACGGCCTTGTACTGGGCGACGCGCTGTTCCTCGCTGTCGAAGCGGCGGATCCAGATATAGACGGATTCATCGGTCTCGTGGCGGTAGCTGCCGCAGATGATCATCCCCTGAGAGACCTGGAACGGGATGATCTCCTCCTCCATGATCCTGATCCAGGCGTCGATCTTGCCAGGCAGGACCTTGTATTGGCGCAGTTCGAAGAAGGCCATTGGGCGGGTTTCCTCCGGTATGGGTCATGATGACCACGCGATGATAGCGGCCCGCCCGGCGGGAGAACAGATCAGCGGCCGTTGCCGGGCGCATCCAGCGGCCAGATCGCGTCGCGCCACCACAGCAGGATCGCCAGGGTCGCCAGCAGGCCGAATATGCAATAGCCCGATGCGGTGGCGAGGTAGCCGAACCATTCGATCAGGAAGCCCGATGCCATCAGGCCCATCGGCAATCCGTAGATCGCCAGCATGCGCACGCCCATCACCCGGCCGCGGAACTGCTCGCCCGACACGCGCAGCAGCATGACCGCCAGCGTGACCATGCTGATGCTCTGCGCCAGGCCCGAAACGACCAGCATGATGCCGCCGGCGATCGGGTTCGGCATCAGCACGAAGACCAGCAGCGCGACATACCAGGCCAGGGCGGTGATCATCATCGTCCGTCCGGTCGGCCAGTGCTGGCCGATCAGGCTCAGGATCACCGACCCGCACAGCGCGCCCACGGCGAAGCAGGCGGTCAGCATGCCAAGCCCGGTCTGGTTGGTGTGATAGATCTCGCGCGCGATATAGGGCAGCAGGTTGCCCGAGATCGGGAAGGCCGTCATGTTCACCAGGAAGGCCAGCCACATGCCGGCGTGCAGGCACGGCGTGCGCCAGACGAAGGTCAGGCCTTCCAGCACCTCTCGCGCGAAGGACGCCTTGCCGACATTGGCATCCCGGCGGTGCCGCAGCCCGGCACCGCCCATCCCGGTCAGGACCAGGCCGGACCCCTAGAACAATGTCACGGTCAGATAGACCGGCCCCATCCCCAGCAGGCCGATCATCGACGCGCCGAACAGCGGGCCGAAGATGCGGGCGCAATCCGATGTGGTGCGGGCCACGCCCATCGCGCCCATCAGCTGGTGCGGCGGCATGATCGCCGCGATCAGGGCGTTGCGCATCGCCAGGTCGGACGGGCGCACCAGGCCCGACAGGCTGGACACGACGAAGACGTGCCAGGGTTCCAGATGGCCCGAGAACGCCAGCACGGCCATCGTCGCCGACAGCACGGTATAGACCGCGCGCATGCCGCACAGCACGTTGCGATGGCCGAACTTGTCGCCCGCCATGCCGAACATCGGCGCGATCAGTGTGCCCAGGTAGCGCAGTGACCCGAACACCGCCAGCAGCAGGACCGACTGCGTTTCCACCAGCACGTACCAGCCCAGGATCAGGATCTCCATCTCGATCCCCCAGTTGATCAGCAGATCGGCTGGCCACTGGAACAGGAAGCCGCGCACCTGGAAGGGGGCGAAGAAGCTGGTGCGCGGGGCGCGGGTCTGGCTCATCGGCGGTTGCCCGGCGCGGTCAGGGGCCACACCGCCTTGCGCCAGTACAGCCCGATCGCCGCCGTCAGCACCAGGCCGACCGCGCAATAGGCGGTGGCGGTGGCGACGAAGCCGATCCGCTCCATGATCGCCCCATAGGCCATCAGGCCCATCGGCAGTCCGTAGATCGCCAGCATGCGCACGCCCATCACCCGGCCGCGGAACCGTTCCTCGGACACGCGCATCAGCATCACCGCCAGCGGCACCATGCTGAAGCTTTGGCAGAATCCGGCGGCGACCAGCACGATCCGCCCCAGCATCGGATCGGGCATGTGGGCGAACAGCATGACCATCAGGTACCAGCCGACCGCGGCCAGCAGCATCAGCCGAGCCGCGCGCAGCCGGCGCGCCACCATGCCGATGACCAGTGACCCCGACACCGCGCCGGCGCTGAAGCTGGCGATCAGCGTGCCAAGCCCGGTCTGGTCGATGTGGTAGATCTCGCGCGCGACATAGGGCAGCAGGCCCAGCGTCGTCGGATAGGCGGTCAGGTTGACCAGGAAAGCCAGCCACATCGCCGCCAGCAGCACGGGCGTGCGCCAGACATAGCCCATGCCCTCACCGACCTCGCGCAGGAAATGCGGCCTGGCGACGCCGTCGAAGCGATGGGTGTGTCCGGCGGGGACGAAGAAGAAGTTCAGTGCCAGGCCCACCAGGTAGACGGCGGTGATGGCGGTATAGGCCGGCGCCATGCCGATCGCCGCGAACAGCCCCGCGCCGACCAGCGTGCCGAAGATGCGCGCCCCGTCGGACGTGGTGCGCGACACGCCCATCGCGCCCATCAGCCGGTCGGGCGGCACGATCCCGGCCACCAGCGCGCTGCGCATCGCCAGGTCCGACGGGCGGACCATGCCGGTCAGGCCGGTGATGATCAGCGCGTGCACCGGCCGCAGCACATCGCACCAGGCCAGCACGGTCAGCAGCGCGGCCAGGGACGCATAGGTCGCCCGCATCGCGCACAGCACGTTGCGATGGCCGAACCGATCGCCCGCCATGCCGAACAGCGGCGAGATCAGCGTGCCCAGATATTGCAGGGATCCGAACAGGGTCAGCAGCAGGACCGATCCCGTTTCCACCAGGATGAACCATCCCAGGATCAGGACCTCCATTTCGATGCCCCACGAGGTCATCAGGTCGGCGGCCCATTGATAGCGGAACGACCTGACCTCGAACGGCGCGAGCAGGGCGGACCGGGTCCTGACCGTCACCGGCGGCCCCGTCTTGCAGTAGCGGCCTTGCGCGCAGGGCGCCGGCCCATCGATCCCAGCCCGGCCAATGGACGTTCCCCAGGTTCATCGGCCAGTCGCAGCCGTTGGACTGCCAGCCTAGAGTATGATCACGCTGAGCGGAACCGTGGCAGCGGGTGAATCATACGACCAAACGCAGAGTATGATCACGCCGAGCGGAACCGTGGCGGCGGGTGAATCATACGGGGGGGCGGCGGATGTCGACGGATTTTACACGTCGGTTCGCGCGGGGCGCCACGCGATCGGCATCCCCTTGACTCCATGGCGTATTTCCGTGGGCATGGATATTGCTTTCCGTTGCAACGGTTTTCGCCACTCCGGAGACGTCGATGCGTCCGATACGATCCCTGGCCCCGGTGCGTCTGACCCCCGTGCGCCTGGCCCCCGTGCGCCTGGCCTTCGCGCTGCTGGCCGCCGCGGCCCTGGCGCAGACGGCACAGGCCGCCCTGCTGACCAACGGAGACTTCGAAGCTCCGAACGTGACCCCCGCCAGCATCGCCAGCTTCGGAACCGGGCCGACGGGCGTCGGCTGGACGGTGACCGTCGGCAATGTCGAGATCCTCGCCACCGGCTACGCCGGCGTCCCCGCCGCCAACACCGGCACACAGATGCTGGACCTGATCGGCGTCGGCAGCGCGGGCGGCATCGCGCAGTCCTTCGCCACGACCGCGGGCGCGACCTATACGCTGACGTTCGCCTATGGCAACAACTACCTGGCCGCCGCCTCCGCTTCCGCCAGCGTGACGGTCGTGGACGGCGTCAATTCGCTGCTCAGCACGTCGATCACCCATTCGACGTCCAGCAGCACCAGCTTCGACTGGACGATCTTCAGCCAGACCTTCGTGGCAACCGGCACCTCGGCGGAATTGTCGTTCACCAACACGGCGGGCGGGTTCGCCGGCGGGATCTTCCTCGACAGCGTCGACGTGGCCGGGGTCGGCACCGAGGTGCCCGAGCCCGCCTCGCTCATGCTCCTCGGTGCCGGATTGCTGGCCACCCGCCTGGTGCGCCGCCGGCGCTGAGCGCCGTCCGCCCCGTCAGATCAGCGACCGCATCGTCTCCAGCTGGCCGGGATCGCTGTCCGGTACGACCAGCAGCGCGTCGTCGAAGCCCATGTCCTCGATCCGCTTCAGCCGGTCCCGCGCCTCCGCCGGCGTGCAGTACAGCGTCTGTTTGGCGTTGGCGTTCATCGGGCCGCGCCGGTCCTCGGGGCGCAGGTCGGTGAAGATGTTGGCCAGGACGGCGCGCTTGCCCTTGGCCTCGCGAAACGCCTTCACGCCCAGCGACAGGTCTTCCGCGGTGCCGTAGATGCCGGATGCGATCCAGCCGGCCAGGCGCGCCGACAGGTTGATCCAGCGCGGGCTGCGCCACGCACCCAGGAAGCATTGCGGCCCGCCCTCGGTGCCCGGCCACACCGACAGCGCCGGGCCATAGACCGGCTCGCCGGCCCACACTTTCTCCATCACCTCGAAATACGCGCTCAAGGTCTTGAAGCGCCGGTCATAGTCGGCCTCCACCGCGTCGAAATCCGCCTTGGTGGACCCGCTGCCGATGCCGAAGCGCAGCCGGTTGTTCGACAGCAGGTTCACCGACTGCACGCGGTGCGCGTGCTCCACCGGATGGCGCAGCGGGATCTGCACCACGCAGGTGCCAAGCTCGATCCGCTTCGTCACCGATGCCAGCGCGCCCAGCAGCACCATCGGGTCCAGCGTCGCCCAGCCACGGGCGAACGCGTCGGTGACCCACAGGCCCTCGAAGCCCAGCGTCTCGATGGTCTGCGCCATCTCCACCAGCTGTTCCACCAATGGCCGCCTGTCGGTGGCGGACAATTGGCGCGGGATCACGACGACGCCCAGCTTCATGGCTTGCACTCCCCTTGATTTGGTGCGGTGGTTCCGCTCAGCGGAACGGGATCGCGTACATCAGCCCGCCCTGAGTCCACAGCGCGTTCGGGCCACGGTCCAGCTTCAGCGGGCTGCCCATGCCGACATTACGTTCGTAGCTCTCGCCGTAGTTGCCGACCTGCTTGATGATGTTCAGCGCCCAGGCATTGTCGACACCCATCAGCTTGCCGAAATCGCCGATCTTGCCCAGCAGCCGCTGCACCGCCGGGCTGGGACTTTCCGCCAGCATCCGTTCGGCATTGGCCGACGTCACGCCCAGCTCCTCCGCCTCGATCATCGCCATCAGCGACCACCGCACGACATCCATCCACTGGTCGTCCGCGCGGCGGACCATCGGGCCGAGCGGTTCCTTCGAGATACGCTCGGGCAGGATCACGAAATCGTCGGGCTTGCCCAGGCCGGTCGCGCGGATCGACGCCAGGTTGGAACTGTCCGACGACGCGGCATCACAGCGCCCGGCGAGGAACGAGGAGATCAGCACGTCGGTCGTGTCCAGCAGGACCGTCTTCAGCTCGACCTTGGTCTGCTTCATCCAGTCGACCAGGTTCATCTCGTGCGTCGAGCCCTGCAGCATGCACACCGTCGCGCCGGCCAGGTCCTTCAGCGTCTTCACATTGGCGCTTTTGCGCACCAGGAAACCCTGCCCGTCATAGAAGTTCACCCCGGTCATGTGCAGGCCGATGGTGACGTCGCGGATGAACGTCAGGGTGGTGTTGCGCGACAGGATGTCGACCTCACCCGACTGCAGCGCGGTGAAGCGGTTGGCGCTGGTCAGGCCCTGATACCGCACCTTCGTCGCATCCCCGAACACCGCCGCCGCCACCGCTCGGCAGATATCGACATCCAGCCCCTTCCAGTTCCCCTGCGAATCCGTCAGCGAGAAACCGCCAAGCCCGACATTCACGCCGCAGGTGACGGCACCCTTCTGGCGGACAGTATCCAGCGTGGCGGCCTGGGCGGTGGCGACGCCCAGGAAGATCGAGGCGGCGAAGGCAAGCAAGGTGCGCATGGGCTCTCTCCGGTGGTCGGACGGTAGCGGTAACGCGGAGTCGGGCCGCTGCGCAACCGGGGTCAGTCGATGAACGCCCCGCCATTCACGTCCAGGATTTCCCCGGTGGTGAACGCCGCCTGTTCGCCGGCCAGATAGGCACATGCATCGGCGACTTCCTCGGGCCGGCCCAGCCGCATCACCGGCAGCAGCGCCTTGAACGTGTCGGGCAGGTTGGTGGTCATGGCGGAGGCGATCGGGCCGGGTGCGACGCAGTTCACCGTGATGTTGTCGGCCGACAATTCCTTGGCCAGGAACAGCGTGATTGCATGCACACCCGCCTTGGCCGCGCCATAGGCGACGTTGCCCGCGCGCGCCTGCTCGTTGCGGTCGATCCACGGGCGCGGATTGCCGCCGTTCTTCGCCAGCAGCGAGCCGATATTGACGATGCCGCCATATCGCGCCGCCCGCATCGTGGGGATCACCGCCTGGCAGGACAGGAACACGCCTTTCAGGTTCACCGCCATCACGCGGTCCCATTCGGCCTCGGCCAGGGTCTCGGCATTGCCCTGGGACACGACGCCGGCAACGGTGACCAGGATGTCGACCTTGCCGAAGGTTTCCAGCGTGCGGGCCACCATCCGTTCGTTCGCCGCCTTGTCGGTGACGTCGGTCTGGAGGTCGAGCACGCGGTGGCCGGCGGCCGTCAGTTCGGCGGCCACGGCCGGACAGCCCCGCCGCCCAGCGAGGCAGAGATCGGCGCCTTCCCGCGCAAAGCGGCGCGCCACCGCCGCACCGATGCCGCCGGCGGCACCGGTGATGATCGCGACTCTGCCCTGAAGACGCATGGCTCGTTTCCCCCTGGTTGTGGTTTGGGGAGGATGATGGGGTTTGCGGGTCGGGTCCAGGTTTGGGGGCGTCTCGCGAAGGCGCGCGCGCGGGCCGGACATGGTCGATTGCGCGCCGTCCGTCCCCCTGACGCCGTTTCCCACACAGTCGTCACGCTTGGCCTTGTGCCGGGGACCAAGACAAGCACCGTGCCGCAACCGGTCCCCGGCACAAGGCCGGGGATGACGGGAGGGGTGGGCAAGCCCCCAAGCCGAACGAAGCGTGGTATGGGCCCCCGTCCCGCTACGGCGCCGGCCACGCCGCCAGGTCGGCCTCGAACGCCGCGATGCGCTGTTCCACGATGGGCAGCCAGTAGCTGTTGCCCCCGTCCCGATAGACCTCGGCCGCGCCGCGCATATGGCCGAGCGCCTGCGCCAGCAAGGCGCGATCCCGGGTTCGCTCGGCCAGCAGCGCGAGGGCATTGGCCAAGGTGTGCTGGGAGAAGGCCCAAGCCAGCGGCACGCGGTCGCGGGTGCGTTCCTCCAGCGCGGCGCGGTAGGCGGTGACGGCTTCCTCCAGCCGCGCCGTGCCGCTCTCGCGTTCGCCGAGGGTCGACAGCGCGGTGCCGAGGTTGTTCTGCGTCGCCGCCCAGTCCAGCTTCACGCGGTCGCGGGTCCGTTCCTCCAGCGCGGCACGGAAGGCGGTGACGGCTTCCTCCAGCCGCGCCGTGCCGCTCTCGCGTCCGCCGAGGGTTTGCAGCGCCCCGCCGAGATTGTTCTGCGTCGTCGCCCAGTCCAACGGCACGCGGTCGCGGGTCCGTTCCTCCAGCGCGGCGCGGTAGGCGGTGACGGCGTCCTCCAGCCGCGCCGTGCCGCTCTCGCGTTCGCCGAGGGTCCACAGCGCGGTGCCGAGGTTGTTCTGCGTCATCGCCCAGTCCAGCTTCACGCGGTCGCGGGGGGCGAGGCCGAGCGCCATCCCGTAGGCGGTGATGGCGTCGCGCAGGGCCGGGTTGTCGCCGAATTCGTTGCCCTGGTCGTAGAGGGCATCCGCCTGCGCCAATGCGTATTCCCACGCCGCCGCGTCATCGACCCCGTCCACCGCGCCGCGCGCACGCTCGTAGAACCGCGCGGCGTCCCGATACCGCAATTGCAGCCGAGCGACCCGGCCCCGTTCGGCCAGCGCGACGGCGCGGTCGCGGGCCTGGGCGTCCGAGCGGGCAAGTTCCGTGTCCAGCACCTGTGCCGCGCCGGCGAAATCGAGTTTGTTGATGCGGTCCTGGGCCTGGCGCAACGCCTCCCGCACCGTGCCGGCGAAATCGTTGGGATCGGCGCCGGGTTTGCGCAACGTGTCCAGGATGGACTGGGCCAAGGCGGGCAGTCGCGTGACCGGCGCGTTCGCGGCCTCGGGGTTGATCGGGGCGAGCAGGGCGCGGAATTCGGCCACGGCCTGCATGGCGGCGGGGCCTTCGCCGGCCATGGCGCGTTGCAGGTCCTCGATGCGCTTCTGCGCCGCCATGGTTTCCTGGTGGCGGCGCTCGTTCTGCTTCGCTTCCTCCCGCGCCACGCGCGCTACCTCGGCCGCCTGGCGTTCGGCTTCCTGGCGGGCACGCTCGATCGCGGCGGCCTGTTCCCGGGCGCGCTGTTCAGCCCGGTCCGCTTCCTCGCGCGCCACGCGCGCGGCCTCGGCCGCCTGGCGTTCGGCTTCCTGGCGGGCGCGCTCGATCGCGGCGGCCTGCGCCCGGGCGAACTGCTCGTTCCGGTCCCAGATCATCCATCCGCCACCGGCACCGGCCAGGATCACCAGCGCGACGCCCACCGCGATGGCGCGGGTCATCCAACGTTCCCGCCGCAGCAGGTCGTCGACGCGGCTCAGGACATCCCCGGGCTCCAGCCCTGTCAGGCCGGCGACTACCTTGGCCGTGGCACGCGGCAGCCCATCCGCCCCGGCGCGCGGGTCGGCCGCCAGGACATCACGCTCCGCCCCCGTCACCTGGCCGTCTTCGTCCAGCGCGAAACGCAGCGCGGGGGGAAAGCAGTCCTGCGGGTTCGTGCCGGGTGGCATTTCCAGGATCACGACCAGCGGCCGACCGGGATACAGATGGCGGAACAGCCGCACTTCCTGGTTCACGTAATGGCTGGCGGCGGCGTGGGGAGAGGCGATCAGCACCAGGGCCGCCGACTGCGCCAGCTTCTCCCTGGTCGCCGGGTCCAGTTCGGCGCCCGCGGGGAAGTCCACGCGGTCATGGAATATCGGCGCCAGCGATGGCGGGACGGGACCCAGCTGCGTGTCGCGGCCGACCAGATCGCGGTCCATCACGAAGGATTCCAGCCGCTTGCGCCACCGGCGCGCGGCCTTCCGGTCCTTGTGGCTATAGGACAGGAACGCGCGATACTTGATCTCGGGCTGGTCCGTCACCGTGGAGGTTCTCCCACGCTCCACTACCAGCCTACCATTTCAGATCAGACAGTCATGTCCCCCGGGCATGTCCCCTGGGCACGACGACCCGCGCCGCCAATTTCCCCCACCCCACCAATCCGGTCTAACATCCCCCAACCACGCCGGAGGAAACCCGCATGAGCGCCACCACCCAGGCCCACAGCCCCTACCTGCCCGTCCGCGACGACTGGCTGGCCCGCCGCACCGAGGCGATCCTGGAGCCCGATCTGCCCATCGTCGATCCGCACCATCACCTGTGGGACCGGCCCGGCTGGCGCTATATGCTGGACGATCTACTGGCCGACTGCGCCACCGGCCACAACATCGTCGGCACCGTCTTCGTGCAGTGCCGGTCGATGCACCGCGCGTCCGGCCCCGAGGCGATGATGCCGGTGGGCGAGACCGAGTTCGTGAACGGCGTCGGCGCCATGAGCCGCAGCGGCGGCTACGGCAAGACCAAGGTGAACGCCGGCATCGTCGGCCATGCCAGCCTGCTGCTGGGCGCAGCGGTCGAGGACGTGCTGCAGGCGCATATCCGCGCCGGCGGCGGGTATTTCCGCGGCATCCGCCACATCACCGCCTATGACCCCGATCCGACCCTGCTGAACCCGGCCTACACGCCACCGCCGAAGGTGATGTACGACGCCACCTTCCGCGCCGGCTTCGCCAGGCTGGCACCGCTGAACCTGACCTTCGATGCCTGGCTGTACCATCCGCAGATCGAGGATGTGACGGCCCTGGCGCGCGCCTTCCCCAATACCGGCATCTGCCTGAACCATATCGGCGGCCCGCTGGCCATCGGCGCCTATGCCAACAAGCGGCAGGAGGTCTTCGCGGTCTGGTCGAAGGCGATCACCGAACTGGCGCAATGCCCGAACGTGGTGGTGAAGCTGGGCGGCATGGCGATGCGCATCAACGGCTGGGACTTCCACGAACAGGCGGACCCGCCGTCGTCGGACGCGCTGGCCGCGGCATGGAAACCCTATGTCGATCACTGCATCAATGCATTCGGCGCGGCGCGCTGCATGTTTGAAAGCAACTTCCCGGTCGACAAGGGATCGTACGGCTACCAGGCGTTCTGGAACGCCTGCAAGATCCTGGCGAAAGGCGCCAGCGCGTCCGAGAAGGCCGACCTGTTCTGCGGCACCGCGTCCCGGTTCTATCGTCTGGCGCTGTAGGCCGCCACCGGCGCGGGGGCGTCCGCCGCCCCCACCTCGGCCCCCGACGCCGGTATATACAAACGTGCCGCGGCTCGGCGGGCGTCCCAGTTCGCCAGGTACAGCCTGGCGATATCGGCCGATTCGATGAAGGTCACGTTCTCGGCGTTCCGGTGTTCGGCCGAGGTCGTGTAGTTGTACGATCCGCCGATCACCAGGCGGGCGTCGATGACGATCACCTTGTTGTGGGCGATCGCCACCGAATAGTCGATCCAGGTCGGGATACGCGCCGCCGCGGTGAACTGCGCGCCGGTCTGGCGGGCCCGCGCCTCGGCGGCGGGGCGGCGGGTGGAACGCTCGGGCGGGTCGTTGGACTTGTCCAGGATCGCCTCGACATCGACACCCCGGGCCTTGGCCTCGGCCAACGCGCGCAGGATCGGTTGCGCGGTGAAACCATAGGCCTGCACGCGGATCGACTGGCGGGCGGCCCCGATGGCGGCGATGATGACGGTGTCGCATTGCTGCGCCGGCACGAAGCACACCGATACCTGCGCCGGCATCGCCCCCGTAACGCCCACGCCGGCAACGCCCACCCCCGCATCGGGCCCGCGCGAGGCCGTGCAGCCCACCGACAGGATCGCGAGCAGCCCGACGGCCGCCAGCCCGATCCGGTCCGGAATACGCATTTTGCGCACCTGTCCGTTCCCCATGACGGCGGGGCCACCGGGCCTCGCCGTTGCGCATTCACGACGAACGGCGCCCGGTCGTCAAATCCGGCCGTCAAATCAGGCGGACGCGCACCGGCGGCAGAGGCGCGAACGCCACGGTCACGGTGGCGGGCCCGTCCAGCCACACCGGCGGGGTGACGCTGCCCAGCATCACCACCTGCCCGGCCTTCAGCCCGCCGAACGCGGCGGCCACCGACGATCCGGCCAGCCAGGCGAGGCAGTGCAGCGGGTGGCCCATCAGGTCGGCGGTCACGCCTTCATCCCGCACCGCCCCGTCGATCGAGATGCGCCCGCGCAGGGCGCCGATCGGCAGGGCGCGCCAGTCCAGCCCGCCCTGTGCGCCGATCACCGCGGCACCGTGGTACATCTGGTCGGCCACCAGGGTTGGCGTGCCCAGGGTTTTCAGGTCGCCATAGCGGTTCTCGACGATCTCGATCCCGGCGATGAACGCGCCGACCGCGGCCTCGGCCTGCGCCAGGGTGCAGGGGCCGGGCGGCAGGTCGTGGGCCAGGCGGACCGCGACCTCGCATTCCACGCCGGGGCGGATCAGGTCGGCGAACCGCAGCTCGGCCGCGGCATGGTGGACGTTGCGCGCTTCCATGAAGCCGGCGACCGGGCTGTCGACGCCCAGGTATTCCTGCATGCGCCTGCCGGTGGCGCCGATCTTGAAGCCAACCGGCGGCGCGGCGCCGACCAGCCCGGCCA
>CAYZKM010000086.1:0-12512 GCA_964478525.1 uncultured Bifidobacterium sp. | reverse complement strand
AGATCAGGTTCGCGTTCTGCACCGCCTGGCCGGCCGCTCCCTTGCCGAGATTGTCTACCACGCCCATCGCGATCACCAGGTTGCGTTCCGGATCGGCCGCATAGCTGACGAATGCGAGGTTCGAGCCAGTGGCCCATTTGGTCTGCGGCGGCGTGTCAGTCACGCGAACGAACGCTCGCTCGGCGTAGAAGCGGCGAGCCGCGTCCAGGCACTGGCCCGTGGTGGCGCGGCCGCGACAATAGATGGTGGCCAGCACGCCGCGGGTCATCGGCACCAGGTGTGGCGTGAACACCAGCCCGGCCGCGCTGCCACCGCTCAGCCGCTCGATCGTCTGGGCAATCTCGGGCATGTGGACGTGCTTGAGCAGACCGTAGGGCACCAGGTTCTCGTTGCTCTCGGCGTAGCCGAACCTGCTATCCGCCCCACCCCGTCCGGCGCCGGAGATGCCGGTCTTGACGTCGATCACGATGTTACCAGGCTCGATCAGCTGGTTGATCAGCAGCGGCGCCAGCGCGGTCAACGTCGCCGCCGGGTAGCAGCCGGGGTTGGCAATGCGGGTCTGACCCTGGATCTGGCCTGGCCAGACGTCGGCGAGGCCGTACGCCCAACCATCGACGTAGCGGTGGTCGCCGCCGATGTCGACGATCTTCACGTCCTGGGGAACGCGCGCCAGCGCCTCGGCCGAGGCGCCCGTGGGCAGGGATGCGAACAGCACGTCCAGCTTCGGCAGACCCGCAGGGTCCCACTTCTCGATCACCAGCTTGGCCAGCCTGGCCGGCGCGCCAGGGAAGCGGTCCACCAGCCGGCTGCCGGCACTGCCCTCGCCCGCGGCGTAGATCAGGTCGAAAGACGGATGGCTCGCGACCAGGCGCATCGCCTCGCCGCCGCCAAAACCGCTGATCCCGACAATGCCGACGCGAATGCCCATGGTGGTGTCCTGCTGCTGGAGTGCGCGAACTAGTACCGAATTCGCGCCCGGCATCAAGGATATGCAGGACATCGTCCATGCGTTGACGGGTGACTACCTGCGCGCGCTCGCGCAGCGGGTCGAACGCGCCGACGGGGATATCCAACTCACGAGATCGAAGTTCCGCGCGACGATGATGACCACTATGTCTACGCCATCGCCCTATGACTTCGGGAGTTTGGCGGTGCGATCCCGAACAGGCGGCGCTGCGCCTGATTTACCACCGAAGTCTCAATGGCATCCTCTCGGTTCGCTCGATAGTATGCCTTGTACCGCTCAGGCTCGTAGAACAGCGTTCCGTGAATCCCTTGCGCATTCTGCTTTCGATGGGCCGCTCCCATATTCGACGAAGCGCGGCTTCGACCTCCCCGTGCCGTGGCAAGCTGACAAGGTCCCCAGCATATTGAATATCCTGTTGAGGTTCAGGGAACAGTAGCGCGAATTCCTCATCTGTTGCCTGAAAGATGCTGAACGTACAGTTCAACGCTCCATCAACAACCTGAATGTTCCTCATCCGGCCTGCCGTTGCGGAACCGTGAAGCATTCGATGCCAAGATCAAGTTCCAGGTCAGCCAGTTTTGTCAGAGTTGCCAGCGGAATTTTATCCCCGAAATATCCGTCCCCGAGGAACTGCACGATCACATAGGCTGTTCCGCCGGTAGCTCTCAGTTTCTTGAGAAATTCCCTGTGTGGCTCAATGCGGCCGAGCAACTCCGCTACCTTATCCGCAAACCACTGGTCGGGAGTTTCGTGGCGCCGGCTATGTTTCCATCGCGTGTCCTGATACGTACCCTTCAGGGGCTTGCCTCTTGGCGTCTTCCTTTGCTCGCCGACGCGATGTGAGAATTTTGCGTCCAATCCAAGGGCCGCGCTGATTTCAGCCGGGTCCAAGGTCGGATGGACGATGAAAAGCTCAACGTCGAACCTCTTGTGCGCGTCGGCTTCAGTGTCGGTTGTCGTGCCGATCGCCAACTCGAACCTCACATGTGATGGGCGGCGACGACTATGCCATCGTCGGCGAGATTCCACCATCAGTGGACCGAGTTTGGTTACGCCTTGGTTATTAAAGCCGCTTGTGGTGGCGGGCCGAGAGCGATAGCGATGATCACTACGTTTTCGCTGTGGTGCTATAGGTTACGAGGCTCGAAGCGCCGGGAGATGATCGGGCGGGTGGCCGCAAGGCTCAAATTACGGCGACGCTTCGCGAATTTCCCCAAGATCGTGGGGCAGAACATCATCGCGTTCCAGAGGAACGACTGTGCCAGCGCTTGAACAAATGCTCAAGGCTCGAAAATCAGCACTGTTTCTCCCTGCAAAGCAAACCGGATGAGCGCTATGCTCGTGCGAGCGAGAGCGCTCATCACATCTTCCGGAATCGCCTCGCTTTTGGGCAGCACGAGAAATCGCTTGCAAACACCATTTGGTGAGTCGTCGTGGACCACCACTTGACCAATCGCGGCATAGAGAGATTGCCGGTCACAGCTCGTTTTGACTTCGTAGACCTCCTGCGTGGTGCTCCTTACGCGGACGCCAAGATCGACGTAGGCATCCTTAAACACTTGTTCAGCCGCTTTGAGCGTGCGTTCGCGCCACTCTCGTAGCGCCCGCACGACATCGCCGTGGCGCGAGATATATTCGATTTCCTCCACCCGACGGCGTCGCTTTTTGCCCGAGAATTCATCGAAATATTCACCGTAGCGGCGCTGTGCCGCCCGCGCTTGCGGCGTTGTCGTTTCCCCGTTCCTGACCGCTTCCTTGAAGTCTATGGCTTTCTGGACAAAGCGGGCAACGTCGGCTGCGGTACTTGCGGCATCCACGCGCGCAACGACAATTCCGGGCCGAATATCACCCTGCGCATCCACTACCGGCACAAGCTCGGAGTCAGACCACGCGAGGAAGGCCGCCCTGCCGACCCCCTTTTGTCCACCGCCGACGCCGCCATCGTGCATGAGATAGACGGCACCTGATCTACCGTCTCTTGCGAAAAATCCTGACACGCGCCGGCTGTTGGAGTCCGTTGGCACGTTAAGTTCAATGGCGATCTGGAGATTGCCGTTCTCTCGATATTCCCCGAAAGGATCCCAGAAGCGGGGAGTCAGATCGTCCCTATTCGGACGAAACGATCCAAACCAGTATCTTCCGTTGTGATGAATAGTCATGCTCCGGCTGTCCGGGCGCCACGCCACTACCCGCGTTTCGCGGTTGCGCCACGCCTGTTCGAGCCGCGACTGAAGTTTGGCATGTGCGTCGTTTTTGCCGTTTACAGTCTCAATCAGGTTCAACATGCCGCCCCCTCTTACGCGATGCTCTCTGTGATCCGCCGTGCTCTTTGAGAGAGACGGTGATCTTGTTCAGATCGCCGTTGCTCATGCTTGGTTCCTTCCTCCACGGCGTGCGGCCGGTGCGTCGTGCGCCTGCTCTCGTTCTGCGTTGGCAGCGCTGTTCAGCCGTTCATATTCTTCCACAGAGACGACCACCACCACGCCGCGCCCGTGCTTTTCGATCAGCACCGGCTCCGCACGCGCGGTGTCGATCATCAGCCCAAAGCCGTTCTTCGCTTCGCGCGCCGACATGGTTTTCATGGCCGAATTCCGTGGCGATTCATTGCGCCATTTGGGGCGAAATGGCTCTTTTCGGCAACCGGAATCGGCGGCGATTTCGGAGTAGCTGGGCGTAGGGAGACCGATGGCAAGATAAAACGGCGCAATGTGCGCCTCGAAATGATCGTTGTTTTTCAATGAATGATGAGGCGATTTCGCGATGTGCGCCATTTTCCTGCAATGTGCGCGAGGGCGTGGAGGCGGGCATTTTATAAATATAATCAACGGGATGGCCGCGATGTGCGGTTCGCCTCTTGTGCGCCTGACTGCGCTACGCTTCACCCGCCCGAAATCAGGTGAAAATGGGTGGACAAACAGCTTTGGCTATCGCATAAGAATTGGGTGTTAATGGGTGAATAAACGATATGCCGCTCGACGCCTCGACCCTTCGCATCACACCCGAAATCCTGTCGCTGATCGCGGAGATCGACGAGTTCAAAGGCGCGTGGCGGGCGATCGGCCGGATCGCGCCGGAGCGGCTGTCCGGCCTGCGCCGTGTCGCCACCATTGAGAGCATCGGCTCCTCGACCCGCATCGAAGGCTCCCGCCTCAGCGACCGCGAGGTCGAGACCCTGCTGGCGAACATCCGCATCGGCTCGTTCACCACGCGCGACGAGCAGGAAGTCGCCGGCTACGCCGAGGCGATGGAGACGATCTTCAGCGCCTATGCTGCGATCCCGCTGACCGAGAACCACATCCGCCAGTTCCACCGCGACCTGCTAGTCCATTCGACCAAGGACGAGCGGCATCGCGGCTCTTACAAGACGCTGCCGAACCACGTCGAAGCCTTTGACGAGAACGGCAGGAGCCTCGGCCTGGTGTTCGAGACCGCAACGCCCTTCGACACGCCGCGCCGGATGGCCGAGTTGGTGGACTGGGCGGCCGGGAAGGAGAAGGACGGGAGCCTTCACCCGCTGCTGGTCATTGCCGTGTTCGTGGTGGTGTTCCTGGAGATTCATCCTTTCCAGGATGGCAACGGCCGGCTGTCGCGCATCCTGACGACGCTGATGCTGCTGCGGGCCGGCTATGCCTATGTGCCCTACAGTTCGCTGGAGAGCGTGATCGAGCAGAGCAAGGAGGGCTACTATCTGGCGCTCCGGCGAACGCAGGGGACGATCCGCACCGACGCGCCGGACTGGAATCCGTGGCTGGAGTTCTTCCTGCGCGCCTTGCAGCGCCAGAAACAGCGCCTCGAAAAGAAGATGGAGCGCGAACGAGTGATGCTCGCCGCCCTGCCGGAACTGTCGGTGCTGATCCTGGAACTGGCGCGTGAGCATGGCCGGGTGACGATGGCCGAAGCGGTGCGGGTCAGCGGCGCCAGCCGCAACACGATCAAGGAGCATCTGAGAGCATTGGTCGAGCAAGGCCATCTGGTCTTGCACGGGGCCGGCCGGGGGGCGTGGTATGGCCTTGCCTGATATGCTCATGCGCGCGAAGCAGATGCCGTTCGCCACAACACGCTCCGGCAAGTATTATTTCGCCAGAGTGCGAAGAGAGTTCTGGCGTAGAAAAATGCTATTCTTTCAGCAGCCTCGTTCGGCGATTCTGGACCAATGGCCAGACTTCGCAAAGAACGCCCGCCGACCGCATCCGAGCAGCTTGAAGCGTTGCTCGGCTACCCTTGGCCGTTCCCCGGCCGGCCGCCGAAGCACGACCTTTCGACTTGGACCGTCACCGATGACTGGCCCGAGCATGTCCCCGTCACTGAGGCCGAGGTGGACGTGCTCGAGGCGTGGGTCGGCGATCTCTTCGATGAACTGTTCGGGCCGTGCCGATGAGGTGAGAAGGAGACAGACGCCATGACCGTGCCGTTGCGCGCCGCTCTCTATCTGCGCGTCTCGACGGCGCGGCAGGCTGAGCATGATGTCTCCATCCCCGACCAGAAGCGCCAGGGCGAAGCCTATTGCGCCTCACGCGGCTATCAGCTCGTCGAGACCTACGTAGAACCAGGCGCGTCGGCGACCAACGACCGCCGCCCCGAGTTCCAGCGCATGATCGAGGCGGGCACATCGAAGCCCGCGCCGTTCGATGTGGTGGTCGTCCATTCGTTCATCCGGCTCGATGGCGGCGGTTACCGCCGCGACCACCTTCGTGCGCTCGCCCAGCGGGTCGAGGTCAGCGACGCCGAAGTCCGCATCATCGGATCGAAGTCCCGGCTGCTTCAGACACTCGCCGCGAAAAACGGCGCAAACGCAGTGCCCATTCAAGGACTGAACTGGCGGAGAGGGAGGGATTCGAACCCTCGGTACCCATAAGAGTACAACGGTTTTCGAGACCGCCCCGATCGACCGCTCCGGCACCTCTCCTGAGCCACCCCCAGAACATGGGGTGTGCGGCGTGGCGCGCCTTATAGGCGTCCGCCGCGCCACAGGCAACCGATCAGCGACGAAAACCCGTCGCGACGACGTACAGCTCGCTCGATTCCTTCCGGCTCGCCGGCGGCTTGGCATGCCGCACCACCGCGAAGTGCCGCTTCATGCGTTCCAGCATCTGCCGCTCGGACCCGCCCTGGAACACCTTGGCGACGAAGCCCCCGCCCTCGGCCAGCACCTCCAGCGCGAAATCCAGGGCCATTTCCGCCAGGGCCATGATCCGCAGATGGTCGGTCGCCGCGTGGCCGGTCGTATTCGGCGCCATGTCCGACATCACCAGGTCCGCCTGCCCGCCCATCAACCCGGTCAGCCGGGCGGGCATGCCGGGGTCGGTGAAATCGCCCTGCAGGATGGTGGCACCCGCAATCGGGTCGATCGCCAGCAGATCCATCGCCACGATCGACGACGCCCCCTTGCGCGAGGCCACCTGCGTCCACCCGCCCGGCGCGGCGCCCAGGTCCACCACCCGCATGCCGTGCTTCAGCAGGTGGAACTTTTCGTCCAGTTCGATCAGCTTGAACGCCGCGCGCGATCGCCAGCCCTGTGCCTTGGCGGCCACGACATAGGGGTCGTTCAACTGCCGGGCCAGCCAGCGTTGCGACGACGCGGTGCGCTTGGCGGCCGAGCGGACCGCGACGGACAGGTTTCGGCCGGACGGGCCAGACGGCTTCTTCATGCGCGAACGACGGTCTCCCGCCGGCGGATGCCGGATCGGCCATGCCCGGCGCGGTCGGCGCGGATCATCCGCAGCAGCATGCCCTCGCGCAGGCCGCGATCGGCGACCACGACCTTGGGCGCCGGCCACAACTGTCGGATGGCGGCGAAGACGGCGCAGCCGGGCAGGACGAAATCCACCCGTTCGGGCCCGACGCAGGGGTGGCGCAGCAGCCCCTCGCGGCCCATGTCGCGCAGCGCCATCAGCGCATCATCAGCGGCATCGCCTTCCAGCGCCACGCCATCCACCGCCGGGCGGCGATAGCGGTCCAGCTTCAGCGCCACGCCGGCCAGGGTGGTCACCGTGCCGCTGGTGCCCAGCAGACGTACGCCGCCGTTGCGGATCTCGTGGCCGATGCAGTGCACGGCCTCGAACGGGGCCAGGCGTTCGACGATGTCATCGACCATGGCCTGGAACCCGACCGGGCAGAACCCGGCATCGCCCCATTTCTCGGCCAGGGTCACCACGCCGAAGGGCAGCGACTTATAGCCGATCAGCTCCGCGCGATCCCCGCTCAGCCTGATCCAGGCCAGTTCGGTCGATCCGCCGCCAATGTCGAACAGCAGCGCCCGCCGCCCCTCCCCCGCCAGCAGCGGCGAGCACGACTCAACCGCCAGCTCGGCTTCCTCGCGGCTGGAGATGATACCCACGTCCAGGCCGGTTTCCTGCTTCACCCGCTCCAGGAAGGCGGTGCCGTTGATCGCCCGCCGGCACGCCTCAGTCGCGATGGCGCGCATCTGCCGCACCGGGCGGCGGGCCAGGCGGGCGGCGCAGGCCTGCAGGGCCAGGATGGCGCGGTCCATCGCCAGCGGGCTGAGCTCACCGGTGTGGTGCAGCCCCTCCCCCAGGCGGACGATGCGCGAGAAGCTGTCCAGCACGCGGAACCCGTCGCCGGACGGCACGCCCACCAGCATGCGGCAGTTGTTGGTCCCCAGGTCGAGCGCGGCAAAGGCCGGGCAGGTCGACCGCCGGGGCGGGTCGACCCGCTGCACGGGGGAGCCCGACTCCCATTGCGGCTGACCTGGCGACATCTGGTTATTGTCATCCGGGGCGGCACGCTTGAGCAAGCACCGAATGCCTGGCCGGCCGAATTGTGGCCGGAAATCAATGAACCAGCCAGCAATCGGCAATCCGGATCAGCCCCTGCGGCGGGACACGTGCCAGCCGCCGCCGCCGTCCTCGCGCACATGCATCAGCGCTTCCCGCGCGCGCAGCAGCAGGGCACGGACATCCTCGTCGCTGCCGACCTCGCGACAGGCGATCCCCACCGACAGCGTCGGTGCCGAGACCACCCCGCGCGCCGGCGTCTCGGGCAGCGTCAGGCGCCGCGTACACAAGGTCTCGGCCCGCTCGGCCGCGGTCATGTGGTCGGCGCCATCCAGCCAGGTCGCGAACTCATCCCCGCCGACGCGGGCCACCAGGTCGGCGGGACGCACCATCGCACGGATCAGCGCGGCCACGCGGGCCAGCACCCAGTGGCGGGCGTCCCGGCCATGGCGGTCCGTCATCGGGCCCAGGTCATCCAGCGAGATCAGCATCAGCGTGCCGGGCACCCGGTCCTGCACCAGACGCTCGATCCGGCGGTCGGCCTCGTCCAGGAAATACAGCCGGTTGGGCAGGCCGGTCAGACGGTCGATACCGCTCTCGTCGGGCCCGTTCTCCAGCATCACCCGGACCAGCCCCGCCGCCAGGGCCGCCATCTGGTGGTCGCGCCCGTCCCACGCCACAGCACCGGCGGCGCGCCACATCGCCAGCCCGCCAGGCCGGCCCGGCGGCAGGATCCACGGCGCGACGATCAACTGCCGCCCATCCGCGGTCCGGACGTGGGATGGTTCGACCGGCGATCGCTCGAACAACGCAGCCACCTGTTCCAGCACATCCGGCCCGCCGACGCCCACGCCATACAGCAGGGTCGGGCCGACGATGGGATCCGAACAATCCACCACCGCCACACCCTCCAGCCGCGCCGTGATGCGCATGTCTTCCAGAGCAGAAACGATCATGCCTGGTGGGGCGTCATGTTCCATCCCATACTCCTGTCACCGGTCGCGACTGCCGCGCGGTTCCGGGACGGTGTCTACCTGTCGTTCGACCTGACCAGGCCATATCGCAACACGCATCGACAGGCAGAGCAAGGATCAGCGCGACCCGCACCCCTGATTTCGTTGTTCAGCCGGCAAGATCCGGCCGTTGCGTCACCAGTGCGCGCACCACGCGTGCCCCGGCCACCGCGGCCAGGGCGGCACCGATTCCCTGCGCCGTGAAGGGAAACCGCTCGTGCATCGCCGCCCAAGGATAGCGCGCGCGAGCGCGATACAACAGCCGGATCGCGACGGGAATGTCCTCGGCCGCATGACCGGCGCTGCCCAGGATCGCCAGGTGGCGCCGGCGGACCAGGTGCCACGGCAGTGCGGCGGGGTCGGATTCGAACCCCGGCCCGCAATCCAGATAAGCCCCGCCATCACGCAGGCCGGCCAGGGCCTCGCGCGCCGGCGGCGGGTCGCCATCACAGGTCACGGCCAGGTCGGCGCCGCGCCCGCCGACGGTTTCCCGCACGATCGCGACGCGCTCGTCCGGGTCGGTGACCTCGGCGGCATCGATGGTCGCCTCGGCGCCGCATTGGCGGGCCAGGCGCAGGAAGGGTACGTCGGAACCGCCCACCGCGACCACCCGCCCGGCGCCGAGTTCCAGCGCAGCGGCCACCATCAGCAGGGCAGCGGCACTGGACCCATGCACCACCACCACCGACCCGGCGCGCAGCCGCCCGATGCGCTGCGCCCTGCCCAGCGCGTGCAGGCAGTCGGCGAACGGCTCGACCAGCGTGGCCAGCCATGGCGGCATGGTCAGCGGCAGCGCATGCAGCGCAGCGCGCGCCAGCACCGCCCGGTCCAGCAACACCGCATCCGACAGCCCCGCCAACGGCGTCGCCGGGGTCTGGCACCAGCCACCGCCCGAGGACGGCATGCGGCAGGACTCGCATTGCCCGCAGGGGATCAGCGAGGGAACCAGCACGGGCGTGCCGGGGCGCAGGCGGTTGCCCTCGGCATCGGCGGCAAGGCCGGTGCCCAGCGCCTCGATCGCGCCGACGAAATGCCGGCCCAGGGTGGTGGGATAGGCCGCGATGCCGCGCCCGGCGTGCAGGCGGACATCGCCGATATCCAGCCCGCAGGCGATCACGGCGATCAGCGCGGCATGGGTGCCTGGCACCGGCCGATCGACACCCCGCAGGACGGGGGCGGCGCCCGGCGCGCCGAACATGGCAACTGCGATCTCGGTCATGGAATTCCCCCGCGGCGGCGCCGGCATGAAACCCATCGGCCGAGGCCCGCGCAACCCATCGGGGCCGGTGCCCTGCTTCTGCCCCTGCCGCCCACGCGCTATGATCGCCCCCACAAGGCGGGAGGATCGCAATGCGCGCAGTCTGGTACGACCGGCAGGGGCCAGCCCGGGACGTCATCATCACCGGTGAATTGCCGACCCCGGATGCCGGCCTCGGCGAGGTGCGGGTCAGGCTGGAAGCCTCCGGTGTCAACCCGTCCGACACCTATCGGCGGCGCGGCGCCGTCCCCGCCGAATACCCGCGCGTGATCCCCAACAGCGACGCCGCCGGCGTCATCGACCAGGTCGGCCCATCAGTCCCACAATCCTGGCTCGGCAAGCGCGTGTGGCTGTACAACGGACAGCGCAACGGGCGCTGGATGGGCACGGCGGCCGAATATATCGCCCTGAACGCCGATCTCGTCACGCCCCTGCCCGACCACGTGTCCTTCGCGGAAGGCGCCACCCTGGGCATCCCCTGCATGACCGCGCATGGCTGCGTGTTCAGCAACGGATCCGTGCAGGGCAAGGTCGTGCTGGTTACCGGTGGGGCGGGCGCGGTCGGGCACTACGCGGTCCAGTTCGCCGCCTGGGCGGGCGCGACCGTGATCGCCACCGTCAGTTCCGATGACAAGGCCGCGCGGGCGCGGGCCGGCGGGGCCGATTATGTGATCAACTACCGCACCGAGGACGTGGCCGGACGCGTGCGCGACATCACCGGCGGCGAGGGCGTCGACCATGTGGTGGATGTCGACCTGGGCGGCAACCTGGCCGCCGTCATCGCGTCCCTGAAGGACGGCGGCAGCATCGCCTACTATGCCACCAACGGGGCGCTGAACCCCGCGGTGCCGCTGCGGGTCGTGATGTCGAAGAACCTGCGCATCCACGGCTTCACCCTGCCCACCAGCCCGCACGCCAACCGCAAGCGGGCACAGCAGGACATCGCGCGCTGGGTCTCCCGCCCCGGGCGCATCCTGTCGGTGGCCGGCAGCTTCCCCCTGTATGAGACCGCCGGGGCCCATCTGTCCGTCGAGCAGGGCGGCAAGATCGGGACTGTCGTCGTGGCGTGCGCGCGGTGAACGAAGAAGGAGCCGACCATGGCTGACCGTCCCCTCGCCGTGATCGTCGGCGCCAATCGCGGCATCGGCCTTGGCGTCGTGAAGGAACTGCTCGCCCGCGGCTGGGATATCGTCGCGACCGCCCGCAAGCCGGCCGAGGCCACGGCGCTGTCGGCCCTGGCCGCCGCGCATCCCGGCCGCGTCGACGTCCAGGGGCTGGAGATGAATGACCCCGCCGGCCTGGATGCTTTCGCCGATTCGCTGAAAAGCCGGGTGCTGGACATCGTGCTGGTGAACGCGGGCATCTCGGGGCCGGCGCACCGCAGCGCGAGTGCCGTGACCGAGGCCGAGACCGGCGCGCTGATGTATACCAACGCCATCGGCCCGACCCGGCTGGCGCGGCGCCTGGCCGGCGCGATCCGGCGGGGTGACGGGGTGCTGGCGTTCACCAGCTCGGTGATGGGCAGCGTCGCGCTGAACCCGGGCGGGCACGAGCTGTATCGGGCGAGCAAGGCGGCGCTGAATTCCCTGACCCGCGGGCTGTGGGGCGAGATCAGGGGCCGCGACGTGACTGTCCTGACGCTGCATCCCGGCTGGGTCCGCACCGACATGGGCGGGCCGAGCGCGGCGGTGAGCGTGGAGGAGAGTGCGAGGGGGATGGTGGATGTGATGCTGGCCCGCCGCGGCGCGCACCGGCATCTGTTCCTGGACTACACGGGCAAGCCGATCGAGTGGTGAGGCCGCGCGGTCCGGCGGGCGGGGCCGTTCCGTGCCGTGGCCAGCGCGGGCTGACCACGGCACGGCGGGCTGAAGCGCCCTACTCGACTGTTTCCTGCTCGCGATCCGCGCCGCCCTCGCCGTCCGGGCCGGGCAGTGCCGGGGCCGAGGCCTCGTTGATCTCGAACTCCAGCTTGCCGTCCTTCAGCGTGACCTTGACGGCGCCGCCCTTGACCAGCTTGCCGAACAGCAGTTCCTCGGCCAGCGGCTTCTTGATGTATTCCTGGATGACCCGCGCTAGCGGCCTCGCCCCGTACAGCTTGTCGTAGCCCCGTTCGGCCAGCCATTCCTTGGCGGCGGACGACAGCTCGATGGTGACGTTGCGGTCCGCGAGCTGGGCTTCCAGCTGCATCACGAATTTCTCCACCACCTGGCCGACGATTTCCTGGGTCAGGCCGGCGAAGGCGATGGTCGCGTCCAGGCGGTTGCGGAATTCCGGAGTGAACAGGCGCTTGATCGCGTCCTGGTCCTCCCCTTCCCGCGATTCACGGCCGAAGCCGATCGCTTCCTTGGCCAGGTCCGACGCGCCCGCGTTGGTCGTCATGATCAGGATGACGTTGCGGAAATCGACGGTCTTGCCGTTGTGGTCGGTCAGCTTGCCGTGGTCCATCACCTGCAGCAGGATGTTGAACAGGTCCGGATGGGCCTTCTCGATCTCATCCAGCAACAGCACGCAGTGCGGGTGCTGGTCGATCGCGTCGGTCA
>CAYZKM010000085.1:0-12562 GCA_964478525.1 uncultured Bifidobacterium sp. | reverse complement strand
GCATCAAGATGGATATCGGCGCCGCCGCCCCGTCCGACGATGGGGAAGAAGGCCCGTTCCGCGAGGTGCGCGGGCGCGAGCTGATGAACGGTGTCCCGCGCGAGGTCATCGTCAGCCAGCGGGAAATCGCGCTCAGCCTGCACGAACCCGTCTCGCAGATCGTCGAGGCGGTGAAGGTCGCGCTGGAGAACACGCCCCCCGAACTGGCCGCCGACATCGTCGATCGCGGCATCGTGCTGACCGGCGGCGGGGCGCTGCTGTACCGGCTGGACCAGGTGCTGCGCGACGCGACGGGCCTGGCCGTGGCGGTGGCCGAGAATCCGCTGCAATGCGTAGCACTGGGCACCGGACGGGCGCTGGAGGAGCGCAAGCGGCTGAGCAACGTGCTGACGAGCATGTACTGAAAACCGGTCGGGCACCGGCCGTACTGGGCACCGGCATCGGGTGCCGGCCCGCGTGCTGCACTGCACCGCGGCCGTCGCCAGGCGCCGATTTTCCTGCTAAGGCCCCGACATGATCCGCCTCTCCATCCAGGCCAGACAGGCGCTTGCTCGGCTGACACTGCCGGTGCTGGTGGTCGCGTCCTTCGGCCTGATGCTGCTGGGCAAGGCCGACGCGCTGCTGGCCGAGCGGGCGCGGCTGGGGCTGGCGGATGCGCTGGCGCCGATCTATGCGATGGTCGCCGAACCGGTGGCACAGCTGCGCGGGGCGATCACCGATGCCGGCGCGCTGTGGACGCTGCGCGACGAGAACGCCCGCCTGCGCGAGGAGAACGAGAAGCTGCGCCGCTGGCAGTCGGTGGCGCTGGCGCTGGATGCCGAGAACCAGCGGCTGAAGGCCAGCCTGCACTGGATCCCCGACCCCAGCGCCGATTTCGTCACCGCCCGGGTGATCGCCGATGCCGGCGGGCTGTATGCCCGCGCCGTGCTGCTGTCGCTGGGTCCGAACCACCGCATCCGCAAGGGCGCGATCGCGCTGGATGAACGCGGCCTGGTCGGGCGCGTCACCGAAACCGGCGCCAGGACCGCGCGCGTGCTGCTGATCACCGACCTGAACAGCCGCATTCCGGTGATGCTGGAAACCTCCCGCGCCCGCGCCATCCTGACCGGCACCAACGGGCAGCGCCCGCGCCTGCTGTACTGGCCGGAAGGCGTGGTCCCGGCGGAAGGGGAACGCATCGTCACCAGTGCCGAGGCCAACGCCTTCCCGGCCAACCTGCCGGTGGGCGTGGTCCGCTACAGCCAGAGCGGCGTGCCCGAGGTGGAGCCCGAGGCGCAGTTGCAGCGGCTGGAGATCGTGCGGATCTTCGACTACGGCCTGGGCGCCCTGCCCCCGCCCGAGCCGCCGGAGCGCCGCACTCCCGGGCGGCACTGATGGCCCGGATCGACCAGACCCCGGGGATCCGGCCACGGCTGACGATCGGGCGCCGCCTGGACATCGCCGCCCGCCATGGCTTCCCCGCCTGTGCGACCGTGGTGGCGATGCTGGCGGTCGAGGTGCCGCTGCGCATCGGCCTGCAGGCCGCATTGCTGCCGGCGGTGGCGCTGGTGTCGGTGTGGTTCTGGTCGGTTTTCCGCCCGGCCGCGATGCCGCCCCCGGTGGTGTTCCTGATCGGCGTGCTGCTGGATCTGCGCGGCTACCTGCCGCTGGGCGCGGGGGTGCTGACCCTGCTGATCGCGCATGGTATCGCCCAGCGCTGGCGGCGCTTCCTGGTCCAGCAGGGCTTCGCCGTCGCCTGGCTGGCCTTCCTGCCCATCGCGCTGGGCGGGGCGGCGCTGATCTGGCTGCTGACCGCGCTGCTGACCTTCCGCCTGATCCCGCCGGTGCCGGCCCTGTTCCAGGCGATGATCACCGCCACCCTGTATCCGGTGCTGGCCATTCCGCTGACGCGGGCGCATCGTTCGCTGGCGGACCCGGATCAGGCATGAAGCGCGAGACCAGACGAAGCGGCGTATTCACCCGCCGAGCCCTTCTGACGATGGGCGCGCAGGCCGCGCTGCTGGGCGGGCTGGCCGCTCGGCTGTACCAGGTGCAGGTGGTCGAGGGAAAGCGCTATGCCACCCTGGCCGACGACAACCGCATCAGCGCCCGCATGATCGCCGCCCCGCGCGGACGCATCCTGGACCGCAACGGCCTGGTCATCGCCGGCAGCCGGATCAACTGGCGCGCGCTGCTGGTCCCGGAATACAGCGGCAACATCCCGGAAACGCTGGCCACCTTCTCGCGCATCGTGCCGCTGTCGGACTACGAACGCGGCCGGATCGAGCGCGAGGTCGCCCGCCGCCGCCGCTTCATCCCGGTGATGGTGCGGGAATTCCTGACGTGGGAGGACATGGCCCGCATCGGCGTGCATGCCCCGGAACTGCCGGGCATCGTCGTCGATGTCGGCACCACGCGCATCTATCCGTATGGGGAGCAGCTGTCCCACATCGTCGGCTATGTCGCCCCGCCGAACGAGGCCGATGTCGCCGACGACCCGATCCTGGCCCTGCCCGGGCTGCGCATCGGGCGGGCGGGCATGGAGAAATACCACGACGTGCTGCTGCGCGGACGCGCCGGCGCCGTGCAGCTGGAGGTCAACGCGCTGGGCCGGGTGATCCGCGAGCTGGATCGCCAGGAAGGCATGCAGGGCGAGGATGTCGGCCTGACCATCGATGCCGACCTGCAGCGCGCGGTGCTGAACCGGCTGGGCGACGAAAGCGCCTCGGCCGTGGTGATGGATTGCCGCAACGGCGAAGTGCTGGCGATGGCGACCAACCCGTCCTTCGACCCGACGGTGTTCAACTCGGGCGTGTCGCAGGCGCAGTGGCAGGAATGGACGCGCGACCGCCGCACGCCGCTGATCAACAAGGCGACCTCGGGGCTGTACGCGCCGGGGTCCACCTTCAAGATGGCGGTGGGCCTGGCCGGGCTGGAGGCCAAGACCATCACCCCGTTCGACCGGGTGGAGTGCCCGGGCTATCTCGACCTCGGTGACACCCGCTTCCATTGCTGGCGCAAGGGCGGGCACGGGATGGTCGACCTCAAGACCGCGCTGCGGATCAGCTGCGATGTCTACTTCTACGAGGTCGCGCGCCGCACCGGCATCGACCGCGTGGCCGCGATGTCGCACCGGCTGGGCATGGGCACCGAGCTGGACATGGACCTGCCCGGCCAGCGCACCGGCCTGGTGCCGACGCGGGCCTGGCGGACCAGGAAAGGCCATATCTGGAATATCGGCGATACGATCGTCAGCGGCATCGGCCAGGGCTATATCCAGGTGACGCCGCTGCAGCTGGCCACCTATGCGTCGCGCATCGCATCGGGCCGCGCGGTGCAGCCGCACCTGACCCGCAAGCTGGGCGGCAATCCCCAGCCCGGCACCCGCCCCGAGGACTGGCCCCCGATGGCGCTGCCCGACCGCGCCCTGCAGATCGTGCGCGAGGGCATGTGGGCGGTGGTCAACGACCCCGGCGGCACCGCCCCGCTGGCCCGCCTGCCCGACACGCGCTGGCAGATGGCCGGCAAGACCGGATCGTCGCAGGTGCGCCGGGTGTCGCGTGAAATGCGCGAAAGCGGCAAGTTCGACTCGGAAAAACTGCCATGGGAGTTCCGCCCCCACGCGCTGTTCGTCGCCTATGCGCCCTACGACCAGCCGCGCTATGCCCTGTCGGTGGTGGTGGAGCACGGCAATGCCGGCGCCGCCGCCGCCGCCCCGATCGCGCGTGACGTGATGATGGCGGTCATGCAGCGCGACCCGGCGAACCGGACCGACCAGCCGCCCGCCCGCATGGCGCAGGCCCAGCCGGAGAAGCCGTGATGCAGCGCCGGCTGTGGCGCGAGGCGTCGTTCGACCTGACCGGGAAGATCCTGGGCATCAACTGGCTGTACGTGATGCTGCTGTGCGCCCTGGCCGGCGTCGGCTACACCGCGCTGTACAGCGCCGCCGGCGGCGCGCAGGAACCCTACGCCTTCCGCCACGCGCTGCGCTTCGCCTTCGGCGCGGTGCTGATGCTGGGCATCGCGCTGATCGACATCCGCTTCATCGCCCGGCTCGCCTGGCCCGCCTATCTCGCCTGCGTCGGGCTGCTGGTGGCGGTGATGCGCATGGGCCATGTCGGCAAGGGCGCGCAGCGCTGGATCGAGCTGGGCGGCATCCAGCTGCAACCCTCGGAGCTGATGAAGATCGCCCTGGTCCTGGCCCTGGCATCGTGGTTCCACCGCGCGAGCTGGGAGCGGATGGGCAACCCGCTGTTCCTGATCCCGCCCCTGCTGGCGGTCGCGGTGCCGGCCGGGCTGATCCTGAAGCAGCCCAACCTGGGCACCGCGCTGATCACCTGCCTGCTGGGGGCGTCGCTGTTCTTCGCCGCCGGGGTGCGGTGGTGGAAGTTCATCCTGGTCGCGATCCCCATCCCGTTCGCCGCGCAGATCGCCTATTCGCACCTGCGCGACTACCAGCGCGCCCGCATCGACACTTTTCTGCATCCGGAAAGCGACCCGCTGGGCGCGGGATACAACATCATCCAGTCGAAGATCGCCCTGGGCTCGGGCGGGATGTGGGGCAAGGGGCTGCTGCAGGGCACGCAGGGCCATCTGGACTTCCTGCCGGAAAAGCAGACCGACTTCATCTTCTCGATCATCGGCGAGGAGTTCGGCTTCGTCGGCGCGCTGGCGGTGATGGGACTGCTGGCGGCGATCATCCTGGGCGGGATGCTGATCGCGCTGCGCTGCCGCCACCAGTTCGGCCGGCTGGTGGCGTTCGGCATCGCCTGCAATTTCTTCCTGTACGTCTTCGTCAACATCGCCATGGTGATGGGCGCCATCCCGGTGGGCGGGGTGCCGCTGCCGCTGGTCTCGCATGGCGGGTCCGCGGTAATCACGGTGATGGTCGGATTCGGGCTGTTGATGTCGGTGCATGTCCATCGCGACGTGGAATTCAGCGAGACCCGGGACGAACGGTGACCGCGCCACCGGCCCTGGCGCGCGCCTATCGGCAGACCCGCTATCGTATCGGCGACATCACCGTCCGGCCCGGCTTCCGATCCGCCGCCCTGGACGCCCTGCTGCGCCGGTCCGCCACCCGCACCGCCACACTTCTCGGCGCCTGGAACCCGCTGTCGCGGCGGATGCCGCCGGGCTGGAACCACCGGGCATCGCGGCGGCTGGCACCGTGGCTGCGCCGGCATGCCTGGCTGGCGGCCGAGGGCGGGCTGGGCCGCTGGCACGAAGCCCATGTGCTGCTGCTGGCCGCCCCGCCGCCGGCCCTGGTGCTGGCGCGCCGGTTCCGCCAGCGCGCCGTGCTGGTCCTGGCGCGCGGGCGCCCCGCGCGGGTGGTGCTGCTGCGCTGATGAACTGGCGGGTGGCCGAAGCGGCGCAAACCCTGTCGCGCGCTTTCCGGCTGACCGTGAACGGTCAGCGCGCGCTATCTTGTTGTCTGATCGCATGATCGACCCGCTGCCACGGTTCCGCTCAGCGGGATCATGCGCTGTGTCTGACCGCATGATTCACCCGCTGCCACGGTTCCGCTCAGCGGGATCATGCGCTAATCCTGTCACTTTGCAGCCGAACAAGAACGACCTGATGGCATCCCGCGCGAAACCTGTCTTTCCACCTCCGCAACTGATCACCGGCACGGCCGGGCTGGCCGATGCCTGCGCACGCCTGCGGCACGAGGCGTTCGTCACCGTCGACACCGAATTCATGCGCGAGCGCACCTACTGGCCCGAACTATGCGTCGTGCAGCTTGGCGGCGCCGAGGAGGTGGTGGTCGTCGATGCCCTGGCCGAGGGGATCGACTTGGCCCCGCTGGGCGCGCTGCTGGCCGACCCCGCCGTGGTGAAGGTGTTCCACGCCGCGCGCCAGGATGTGGAGATCTTCGTGCAGCTGTTCGGCGACACGCCGAACCCGCTGTTCGACACGCAGATCGCGGCGATGGTGGCCGGGTTCGGCGACCAGGTCGGCTATGACGCGCTGGTGTCGGGCATGACCGGGCAGTCGATCGACAAGGCGCACCGGTTCAGCGACTGGGCGGCGCGCCCGCTGTCGGCGGCCCAGATCGACTACGCCGCCGGTGACGTGACGCATCTACGCGGCGTCTATACGATGCTGATGGACCGGCTGTCGGCCGAGAACCGCCTGGACTGGGTGGCCGAGGAGATGGCCGCGCTGCGCGACCCCGACGCCTATCGCGCCAACCCCGAGAAGATGTGGGAACGGCTGCGCCCGCGCAGCACCAACCGCCGCTTCCTGGGCCTGGTGCAGGCCCTGGCCGCCTGGCGGGAGCGGGAGGCGATGCGCGTGAACATCCCGCGCCAGCGCCTGCTGAAGGACGAGACGCTGCTGGAACTGGCCGCCACCGCGCCGGAAACGCCCGAGGCGCTGCAGCGCGCGCGCGGCATCACCCGCGGCTTCGCCGAGGGCAAGACCGGCACCGCGGTGCTGGAGGTGGTGGCCCGCGTCAAGGCGATCCCGCCCGGTGCGCTGCCGATGCCACCGCAGCAGCGCGAATACCCCAAGCCCTCGGCGGCCCTGCTGGCGCTGATGAAGGTGCTGCTGGCGGCCGCGTGCGAGAAGCACGAGGTGGCGCCGAAGCTGATCGCATCGTCCGAGGACATCGAGCGCATCGCCGCCGAGGACGACCCCGACGTCTCCGCCCTGCATGGCTGGCGGCGCGTGGTGTTCGGCGCCGACGCGCTGCGCCTGAAGGCGGGCCGGATTGGCCTGGGCGTCGATGGCCGCCGCGTGAAGGTGATCCCGCTGGGGGATTGAAGGCGGGCGACGCGGGACGGCTGGCACGGCGCGGCCGACGGGCGGCATTTTCCTGGACTATATTCCTAAATTCTGCGACCCATTGGCCGTTTTGCACCCGCAGCCGAGCCGATAGCAGCCGAACCGATGCCCGATTTCAGCGACCTTGCCTTCCCCCAGGACCTTCTGCGCAGCCTCTCCACCACCACCGAGACCGATGCCGCCACCCTCGCACGGCAATGGCAGGCCGGGCTCGACGCCATCGGCGCGGTGAAACCGACGACCCCGACCGAGGCCGTGCTCGCCGCCCATCTGGTGGCCGCGCACAATGCCGCGCTGGAATATCTGCGCCAGGCCATGTGCCACGACCAGGGCGAGACCCGGCGCATCCGCCTGCGCAACCGCGCCGCCGCGATGATGCGGTCATTCCGCACGACCGTGCTGGCGTTGCAGCGAATACGCGCGCGGCAGGACGGCTCGGGTCAGGACGGTTCGGGTCAGGACGATTCAGGTACTGGCCAACCCCATGCCCGGTGAGGAATCGCCCATCCCGGCCAGCGGCGGCGGGATGCTGCGCAACGGCAACCCGCGGCGGGATCTCGCCACGGTGGCGCGATGCGGCGCGCGCACCCGGGCGGGAACGCCCTGCCGGCAGCCGGCGATGCGCAACGGGCGGTGCCGGCTGCATGGCGGGCTGTCCACCGGGGCGCGCACCCCGGCCGGCAAGGCCGCGCAGATCGCCGCCCATACCCGCCACGGCGGCTATGGCGCGCCGGGGCGGGAGGCGCGCCGGGTCGCCGCCCTGATCACCCGGCTGGGGCGGGCGATCGCGCAAGGCCGGCTCCCGCCACTGGATCACCGGACGGCCGAGGCCTGGCTCGCGGCCCTGCCCGCGCCGCCGCCGCGACGGCGCGCGCCCCGGGTCAGGCCAGCCAGCGGGGCGGGCGAACCTCCTCGGGTGTCGCCGCCACGCCGGCCCGGCGCAGCCAGGCGCCGATGCGGGGATCGGCGGTCAGCACGCAGAACGGGATCGCCACCGCCGCCCCGCCGACCAGCGGCACCGCCCAGATCAGCGCCGTCCATCCCGCGCTGGCGAACGCGCCCAGCACCGCCACGCCCAGCAGGGTGTGCGGCCAGAACGACCGGGCCGCCTCGGCCCAGGGCACGCCGCGATCGCTGCGGTTCTGCGGCGCCCAGCCGGCGGGGCGGCCGGCCAGCAGGCGGATCACCGTCGCGGTCTTGTTCACCAGCGTGATCGGATCGACGGCCATGGCAAACGCCGTCTCGATCGCCGCGCCCGCCGCCAGCCGCCCTGCCCCGCCGTAGCGGGCGCGTTCGGCGCGGCTGGCCATCACTTCCAGATATCCCAGGAATTTGGGGGCATAGATCGCGCCCAGCCAGCCCAGGGTCACCGCCGCCGCCGGCCCGGCGGGAAACGGCGAGGTCCGGTCCGTCACCGCCGCCCAGGCCGCGGCCAGCATCAGCACCAGGTAGAACGGGGCGCAGCCGAACAGCAGGATCGCCTGCACCAGCTGCCACCGGCCCATCGGCCGCAACCCCGGCATCCGCAGCAGATGGCGGTATTCCAGGTTGCCGGCCAGCCAGCGCATTTCCCGGCGGACGAACTCAGGCAGGGCCGGCGGGTTGGCCTCGGCCGACCCGTCCTCGTGCGCCAGCAGCCGCACGCCCCAGCCGGCGCCGGCCAGCATCGCCGCCTCGACCTGGTCGTGCGACAGGATGTGCCGCCCGCCGGGCAGCAGCGGCAGGCGGGCACGGGCGCGGAACGGGGCGATGCGGATGGCGGCGTTGTGGCCCCAGTAGCAGCTTTCGTCGCCCTGCCACCAGGCCAGCGCGGTGGCCCAGGTGCGCATGCCCGCCCGCATGCCGAACTGGAACAGCCGGGGAAACGCCGACGCCGCGGGCAGGCCGACGGCCAGGTGCTGCACGATGGCCAAATGCGGGTTGGCGTGCAGGGTGCGCACCAGGCGCAGCACGGCGCGGGCCGACATCCGCGAATCGGCGTCCAGCACGACCATGGCGTCGAGCCCGGCGGCATGGTGGTCCAGGAAGTCCATGATGTTGCCCGCCTTGAACGCGTCGTTGGCGGCTCGGCGGCGATAGTGGATGCGGGCGGGGGCGCGGTCGGACGCGGCGAAGGCGCGGATGGCGGCGGCCTCGGCGGCGGCGGCCTCGGCGGCGACGGGGGGCCCGGCGGTGTCGGACAGCACCCACAGGGTGAAGCGGTCGCCCACGCCCGCCTGGTCCAGCGCGTCCAGCAGCCGGCGCAAGGGCGGCAGGACCGCGCCCATGTCCTCGTTGCGGACGGTGACCGCGATGGCCGTCATCGGCAGCGCGCCAGCAGGGGACGAGTCGGAGGGGGACGGGTCGGGCGGCGGCGGGCACCGCATCAGCAGGGCGAAGCCGATCGTGCCGTTGGCGACGCAGAACCCGGCCCAGGGCGTGGCGGCGGCGAAGCTGGCCATCATCAGGGCCTTGGCCACGGTCCACCCGCCGGGCGCCAGCACCGCCCACAGGCCGCGATCCAGCGCGGCCGCCACCGCGACGGCGATCAGGCCCACCAGAAGACGCCGCAACCCCATCCCGATCCACCCCCAATACCCTGGCCCGTTCCCCCGCCCGGGGTGCCAGGTCATAGCGGAACCGTGGCCGGCCCTGTATAGGCGCCGGTGATGACGGACCCTGCCCTTCCTTCCAGCGCCCCGGACGGCGGCCCCTTGGCCGCTGTCGTGCTGCCCCCGCGAGAGGGGTTCGGCCACGGCCGGTGCGGCGCGATCGGGCTGCTGGCGCGCCGGCTGGCGGCCACGCCCGGATTCCGCACCCTGGTCATCGGCGGGCCGCAGGATGGCCCGACCTTCCCCGACGTGCCGTTCCAGCCCGTCGCGCCGTCGGTCTGGTGGCCCGGCAGCACCAATATCCGCTATGCCCGCGCCGTCGCCGCGGTGCTGAAGCGGCTGCGCCCGGCGATCGTAGAGGTGCACAACCGCCCCGAGATCGCCCTGGCCCTGGCCGCTCGCCTGCCTGCCATCCCGGTGACGCTGATCCTGAACAACGACCCCCAGACCATGCGCGGATCGGCCTCGCCGGCCGAGCGGGCGGCGATGCTGCGCAGGCTGGCGCTGGTGATGAACGCGTCGGCCTGGCTGCGGGATCGGGTGCTGGACGGGGTGCCCGACCCGGCCCGCGACCCGGTGGTCCTGCCCAACTGCCTGGACCTGACCGAGTTGCCCGGGCCGATGCGGCGGGAACGGATGGTGCTGTTCGCGGGGCGGGTGGTGCGGGAAAAGGGGCCGGATGCGTTCGTCTCGGCCTGTGCCGCGGCGCTGCCGCACATGCCCGGCTGGAAGGCGGCGATGATCGGGGCCGACCGGTTCCGCGCCGACAGCCCCGACACCGACTTCGTCCGCCTGACCCGCGCGGCGGCCGAGGCGGCGACGGTGCAGATGCTGGGCTATCGCGACCACCCCGCGGTGCTGCAGGCGATGGCGCGGGCGGCCATCGTGGTGGTGCCCAGCCGCTGGTCCGAACCGTTCGGCCTGGTGGCGCTGGAGGCGCTGGCCAGCGGGGCGGCTCTGGTCTGCGCCCCGCGCGGCGGGCTGGCCGAGGTGGCGGGCGATGCCGCGATCTATGCCGACCCCGACCGCCCGGGCGAGATCGCCGCGGCGCTGCGCCTGCTGGCGGGCGACGAGGCGCGCCGGGCCGCCCTGGCCCGTGCCGGGCAGGAACGGGCGAAGCAGTTCGACGCCCCGGTCATCGCCGCTCGGCTGGCCGCCTATCGGCGCGGCGTGCTGGCGGGCGACGGCCCGGTGGGCAAGGGCCTGGTGGGCAATGGGAGGGCCGAAGCTGGTTGATCGGGCGGCGGGCGCCTATATACGCGCCCAGCAGGAACATGACAGAGGCAGGAGACCATGGCTGACACGAACGGAGATGCCGCCGCCCAGGTGCCGGTGACGGTGCTGACCGGCTATCTGGGTGCCGGCAAGACCACCTTGCTGAACCGCATCCTGACCGAGCAGCATGGCCGCAAATACGCCGTGGTGATCAACGAGTTCGGGGAACTCGGGGTGGACAACGACCTGGTCGTGGATACCGACGAGGAAGTGTTCGAGATGAACAACGGCTGCATCTGCTGCACCGTCCGCGGCGACCTGATCCGGATCGTCGGCGGGCTGATGAAGCGGCGCGACCGGTTCGACGGGATCATCATCGAGACGACGGGCCTGGCCGACCCCGGCCCGGTGGCGCAGACCTTCTTCGTGGACGAGGGGGTGAAGGCGAAGACCCGGCTGGACGCCATCGTCACCGTCGTCGATGCCAAGCACCTGCCGGCCAGGCTGGCCGACAGCCACGAGGCGGCGGACCAGATCGCCTTCGCCGACGTGATCATCCTGAACAAGACCGACCTGGTGACGCCCGAGGAGCTGCAGGCGGTCGAGGACCAGATCCGCGCCATCAACCGCTTCGCCGTCATCCACCGCACCCAGCGCTCGGCCGTGCCGATCGAGCAGGTGCTGAACCAGGGCGCCTTCGACCTGCAGCGCATCCTGGCATTCCAGCCGGCGTTCCTGTCCGGCGAGGATGACCACGCCCACAACGACGACGTGGCGTCCATGAGCTTCGAGGTCGAGCAGCCGATCGACCCCGAGAAGTTCAACGCCTGGATCGGCGGGCTGCTGCAGGAGAAAGGCCCCGACCTGCTGCGGACCAAGGGCATCCTGAGCTATCAGGGCGACGACCGGCGGTTCGCCTTCCAGGCGGTGCACATGATCGCCGATGGGGATTTCATCGGTCCGTGGAAGGACGGCGAACCCCGCACCAGCCGCCTGGTCTTCATCGGCCGCAACCTGAACCGCCCGCAGCTGCGCCGCGGGTTCGAGGGGTGCGTGGCGGATTGATTCGGGTGTCCCCCTGATTGGCGATGGATTGTCCCTGATGGCGACAGCGGGCGACGATGGACTGTCCGCCGTCGTGCATGCCCTGTGTCGCCTGCCTGGCGAGACGGAATGGGTCGAGTTCAAGCGGAACCAGGCGGCCGAGGACGACAAGCGAGCCTTCCACTTGACCGGATCGCGCCGTGCCGGTCGATCGGCCCTGTCACACCGGGAAAAGCCACCTTATGTCAGATCATTAGCAGAGATCGATCCACTTGATGGCCACTTGATCGCGGACCGGGGCGGGCCGGCGGCAACGCCTCTCCGACTTGTCACCCGTCGGTTCAAGACCCATCCAACAAAGGCCACAGCCATCCCATGAGCCAGACCACAGAAGCCCGTTTCCTGATCCAGACCCGCGGCATGACCCGCGACCTCGGCGCCTTCGTGGTGGCGGCCCGGTTCTCCCGCGATGGCCGCGCCGCGGCCTTCGCGCTGGGCGACGGGACCATCCGCGTCGTCGAGGTCCTGGCCCCCGACAGCTGGACCGAAGTCGCGGCGCATGACGGCGCGGTGCTGGCACTCGCCCCCGACACCGGCTTGCGCGGGTTCGTCTCGGGCGGCGACGACGGCAGGCTGATGCGCATCGAGCCCAGCGGTGCGGCGTCCGGCCTGGCGAGCCACGGCATGAAATGGGTGGAACAGGTCGCCACCCATGCGCTGGACAAGGGCAAGGGCCTGATCGCCGCCTCGGTCGGCAAGGTCGTGCACCTGCTGGACGAGACCGGCCGCAAGCTGAAGGAATGGACCCACCCGTCCACGGTCACCGGCCTGGCGTTCGACACCAAGGGCAAGCGGGTGGCCGCGTCGCACTATAACGGCGTGTCGATCTGGTTCGTCGCCGCCAAGACCGACACACCGCGCAAGCTGGAATGGAAGGGCAGCCA
>CAYZKM010000084.1:0-12604 GCA_964478525.1 uncultured Bifidobacterium sp. | reverse complement strand
GAACCGTTCGAGCTCCGACACGATCTCACGCGGCGAATAGGTCGGGACTTCCATCATATGGACTCAACGATGATGTTGCCGTTGGTATAGACGCAGATATCGGCGGCGATCTTCATGGCGCGCCGGGCGATCTCCTCGGCGGTCAGCCCGTCCACCCCCATCAGGGCGCGGGCCGCGGCCAGGGCGTAGTTGCCGCCCGAGCCGATGGCGATCACCCCATCCTCGGGTTCCAGCACGTCGCCGTTGCCGGTCAGGGTGAAGCTGCGGTCCTTGTCGGCCACCGCCATCATCGCCTCCAGCCGGCGCAGGTAGCGGTCGGTCCGCCAGTCCTTCGCCAGCTCGACACAGGCGCGTTCCAGCTGGTTGGGAAAGCGTTCCAGCTTCGCCTCCAGCCGTTCCAGCAGGGTGAAGGCATCGGCCGTCGCCCCGGCGAAGCCGGCGATGACGCCCCCCGGCCCGCGCGCGGCATCGCCGATCCGGCGCACCTTCCGCGCGTTGCCCTTCACGATGGTCGGGCCAAGGCTGACCTGGCCGTCCCCGGCCATGGTCACATGTCCATCCCGCCTGACGCACAGGATGGTGGTGCCGTGCCACCCGATCGGGTCGGCGGCGGCGAATGAGTTGTTCTGCATGGTGGCCCTAGATGGCGCGCCGGCGGCGTCTCGGCAAGCCGGCGTTTGACGCGGGGCGGGTGTGCACGCGGCGGACTTGAAGTGACGGGCCGCGCCAGTCACTATCATGTTGATACGTTCATATGAGGCTAGCGATGAAGCGCACCCGCTTCGACACCATGCCCTGCCCCATCGCCCGCGGCCTGGAACGCGTCGGCGAATGGTGGAGCATCCTGATCCTGCGCGACGCCTTCGCCGGCATGACGCGGTTCGAGCAGTTCCAGAAAAGCCTGGGCATCGCCCCGGGCATGCTGACCCGGCGGCTGAACGCCCTGGTCGAGGCCGGGATGCTGGAACGCCGCCCCTACTCCACCCATCCGCCACGCGACGAATACCGCCTGACCCCGCGCGGCGAGGATTTCCGCACGGTCCTGGTGGCCATGATGGCCTGGGGCAACCGCCATTTCGCGCCGGAAGGTGCATCCGTGCACATCGTCTCGGCCGCGACCGGCCAGCCGGCCGACCCCGTCCTGGTGGACCGGGCCAGCCTGCGCCCGATCGCCGCCCCCGATTTCGTCGTCGGCCCCGGCCCCGCCGCCAATGACGCCGTCCGCCGCCGCTATGCCGGCCCGCGCCGGTCCATCCTGCTTGGCCGCCCATCAGTTGCCGGAGGCACGCCATGACCACGCCCGCCCGCCCCGCCATCAGCCCGCGCACCCGCATGCTGCTGGAAGGCCCGATCGTGCCCACCCTGCTGCGCATGGCCTGGCCGAATGTGCTGGTCATGCTGGCGCAGGCCTCGACCGGGCTGATCGAGACCTGGTGGGTCGCCCATCTGGGCACCGACGCGCTGACCGGAATGGCGCTGGTCTTCCCGGGCTTCATGATGATGCAGATGCTGTCGGGCGGAGCGTTCGGCGGCGGCATCTCCTCGGCGATCGCCCGCGCGCTGGGCGGCGGGCGGCGGCAGGACGCCGACGCGCTGGTCATCCATGCGCTGATCATCAGCCTGGTGCTGGGGCTGTTCTTCGCCGTCACGGTCATCGCTTTCGGCGCACCCCTGTATGCGGCGCTGGGCGGGCGGGACGGGTCGCTGGCCGCCGCGCTGACCTATTCCAACATCGTCTTCGCCGGCACGCCTTTGGTCTGGGTGATGAACGCGCTGGCCAGCGTCATTCGCGGCACCGGCAACATGCTGTTCCCCTCGATCGCGGTCTGTGTCGGCGTGGTGCTGCTGATACCGCTGTCGCCGGTGCTGATCTTCGGCTGGGGCCCGATCCCCGCCCTGGGCATCGCCGGCGGCGGCTGGGCCATCGTGGCGACCACCGTGCTGACCACGGCCGTGCTGGCCACCTATATCCTGTCGGGGCGCAACACCGTCTCGCTCCGCCTGGTGCGCCCGCAATGGCCGTTCTTCGCCGACATCCTGCGGGTCGGCGCGGTGGGGGCGGTGAACACGCTGCAGACCACGCTGACCATCACCCTGACCACCGCCCTGGTGGGCGCGGCCGGCGGGCCGGACGCGGTGGCCGGCTATGGCACCGCCGGGCGGCTGGAATACCTGCTGGTGCCGCTGGTGTTCGGGCTGGGCGCGCCGCTGGTCGCCCTGGTCGGCACCAATATCGGGGCCGGCCAGCAGGCCCGCGCCCTGCGGATCGCCCTGACCGGCGGTGGTCTCGCCTTCCTGGCCACCGGCGCCGTCGGCCTCACCGCCGCCCTGTTCCCCCATGCCTGGCTCGGCCTGTTCGGCAACGACCCCGGAATGATCGAGACCGGTGTCGCCTATCTGCGCCATGTCGGGCCCAGCTATGGGTTCTTCGGGCTGGGGCTGTCGCTGTATTTCGCCTCGCAGGGGGCAGGCCGGCTGGCCTGGCCGCTGGGGGCGGGCGTGCTGCGGATGCTGATCGCGGTCATCGGCGGCTGGGTGGCGTTCCGCCTCACCGGGTCGCTGGACTGGGTGTTCGCCGCCCTGGCCGTGGCGCTGGTGACCTATGGGGTGACGGTGCTGACCGCCATCGCCGCGGGCGTGTGGTTCCGCCACCCGATCACCGCCGTCGCGCCGCGGCCGGCGGCGGTGCGGCCGGGGGCCTGAGCGGTCAGGCCAGCGCGCTGTTCCACGGCATGTGGCGCAGCACGCGGGCCAGGCCGCAGGTGCCGGTGACGCCGGCGAAGACCAGGCCGGCGCCGACGAAGCCGGACAGCAGGAACGCCCAGGGCGTGACCGTCGCGCCCAGCGCCACGCCCAGGACCACCATCGACCCGGCGGCGATCTGCACCTGGCGCATCAGTTCCAGCGGCTGGCCCCGATCCGCCGCCACCGCCAGCCCGGCCTGCTTCCAGGCATCGAGCCCGCCTTCGACGACGAACACCGCGCAGCCCGGGGCCGCCTGGGCCAGGCGCGCCGCGTTGGCCGCGGTGCGGGCGCCGCTGCGGCAATGGAACAGGATCGGATGCCCGGTGGACGCGATGGTGGACAGGCTGGCCAGAGGCAGGTTGCGGGCGCCGGGAATATGCTCGCGGGCGTGTTCGTCGGGGTCGCGGATGTCGACCAGCATGGCGCCATCGCGCAGCAGGGCGGCGGCATCCCGGGGGGAAATGGCGGGGATCATCGGATCATCCTTGTGGCTTCGAAGCGGTCTCGGGCGGGCAATAGAGGTCCCGCAGCACGGTCAGCAGGCGTTCCGCCCTGGGGTCGGCGATGCGGTAGTAGACGGTCTGGGCGACCTTGCGGGTGGCGACCAGGCCGTCGGCGCGCAGGCGGGCGAGGTGCTGGGACAGCGCGGATTGCGACAGGTCGAGCGCGGCGGCCAGCGGCCCGACCGCCATTTCCCCGGCCATGACCAGGTGGCACAGCAGCATCAGCCGGTTGGCGTTGGCGAGCAGGCCGAGCATGCGGGCGGCCTCGGCGGCGGAGGCGTGGAGGTCGGCGAGGGCGAGGACGGTGTCGGGGGGGTGGTTTTCCATGAGCGATCTCTAATTTAGCAGTTGCTAATGTTAAGTCAAGCCCCGCGCCCTCCCGGCGCACCGTACCGTTCCAGTCCGGCGCAACATGCTTTAGACACGCAAGACGCAGCCGAAATCAGGGGATGAGCGATGGCAGGCAAGCTGACGGTGGCGGTCCAGATGGACCGCGCGGGGAGCATCAGCATCGAAGGCGACTCCTCGTTCGCGCTGATGCTGGAAGCACAGGCCCGCGGCCACGCGCTGCTGCACTACGAGGTGCGGCACATGGCGCTGAAGGAGGGTGTCGCGCGCCCCAACGGCAAGCGGGAGGAGCGGCTGTTCGCCCGCGCCCGCCCGGTCAGCGTGCAGCGCGCGCACGGGGCGCATTTCACCTTCGGGCCGATGGCGGCGATCGACCTCGGCACGACGGATGTGGTGCTGATGCGCCAGGACCCGCCCTTCGACATGGCCTATATCACCGCGACCCATCTGCTGGAGCATATCCACCCGAAGACGCTGGTCGTGAACGATCCGGCATCCGTGCGCAATGCGCCCGAGAAGCTGCTGGTCACCCATTTCCCCGACCTGATGCCGCCCACGATGATCACCTGGGACCTGGAGGCGATCCGGTCGTTCCGTGCCGAATACAAGGACATCATCGTCAAGCCGCTGTTCGGCAATGGCGGGGCCGGGGTGTTCCGGATCAAGCCGGATGACGAGAACCTGGCGTCGCTGCTGGAGATGCATTTCGCCCGATCACGCGAGCCGCTGATGTTCCAGCGGTACGAGGCGGCGGTGCGCAAGGGCGACAAGCGGATCATCCTGGTGGACGGGGTGGCGATGGGCGCGATCAACCGCGTGCCGGCCGAGGGCGAGGCGCGGTCGAACATGCATGTCGGGGGGCGGCCCGAGGCGATCGCCCTGACCGCGCGCGACCGCGAGATCTGCGAGGCGATCGGCCCGACCCTGCGCGCGCAGGGGCTGATCTTCGTGGGCATCGACGTGATCGGCGACTATCTGACCGAGATCAACGTCACCTCCCCCACCGGGCTGCAGGAGATCGCGCGGTTCGACGGGGTGCACCTGGAAAAGGCGATCTGGGATTCGATCGAGGCCAAGGTGGCGGCCAGGCCGGCGGGGGATATGCGGGGGCCGGGGCTGCCCAAGCTCGGCCCGGTTGTATAACCTCCTCGCAAAGACATGGAGGACTCCCGCATGAAGGTCGGCCTGTTCATCAACACCCAGTTCCCCGAGGGAACCAATGTCATGGACCGCGTGCCCGAGATGGTCACGCAGGTGAAGGCCGCCCGCGACGCCGGGTTCAAGTCGCTGTGGTTCCCGCATCACTGGCTGACGCATCCGATGCAGATGCTGTCGATCACCCCGATGATGGCCTATATCGCCGCGCACGCCCAGGGCATGACCATCGGGCCCAACATCATGATCATGCCGCCGCAGAACCCGATGCATGTGGCCGAGGAATCCGCCACGCTGGATGTGCTGACCGGGGGCAACTACATCCTGGGCATGGGGCTGGGCTATCGCCAGCCGGAATTCACCGCCTTCGGCATCTCCCAGACCGAGCGGGCGGCGCGGTTCAACGAGCAGATCCAGGTGATGAAGCGCCTGTGGACCGAGGACCGGGTCGACCACGAGGGCCGGTTCTATACGCTGAAGGATGCCGGTATCAGCCTGAAGCCGGTGCGCCAGGGCGGCCCGCCACTGTACATCGCCGGGCAGGCGGATGTCGCGGTGAAGCGCGCGGCCCGGATCGGCGATGCCTGGCTGATCGTGAACAGCAGCGGGCTGTCGAAGACCATCCCGCTGATGAAGACCTATCGCGCCGCCCTGGCGGAATATGGCCGAGCGCCGATGGATTTCCCGATCACGGTCGAATGCTATGTCGGCGAGCGGCACGCCACCGCGCACGAGGAATGCCGCGGCCCGCTGCAGTACAAATACAACGCCTATGCGTCATGGGGCCTGCAGGGGCGCCAGACCGAGGAGAGCTTCGAGGATTTCGCCCGCGACAAGTTCATCATCGGCGACAAGGTCTCGGTGAAGGAGGAGATCGCGCGGTATCGCGAGATCCTGGGCGTCGACCACTTCATCATGCGCTGCCAGTGGCCGGGCCTGCCGGTGGAACAGACGCTGTCGTCGATCAAGCGCCTGGGCGAGATCTTCGCCTGATCCGACGGGCCGGGAAAGCCGGCGTGCCCCGCCCGGACGGAGCACGCCGGCCGAGGCCCTGCTACAGCAGATCCTTCACCGCCGCCTGGAACCGCGTCACCGCGGCGATGTGATCGGCCGCGCTGCGTCCGGCGATACGCTTGTGGTGCTTGCTGCCATACGTCGTGTGCGCCGTGACATGCGTCACGCCATTGGCTTTCCAGAACGCGACCTCCCGGCGCCAGTCATCCTCGTTGCCGATGCCGGGCGAGACCCACACCTCGATCCCGACATCGGCCGGGTCGCGGCCCTCGGCCCTGATCATCGCCCGCAGCTTGTCGAGTGCGGCCGTCGCGGTGGCGTCCGCGGCATAGGCCAGCGGCATGAACCCGTCGCCGTATTTCGCGGTGCGGCGGAACGTCGCCTCGGCATGGCCGCCGAACCACACCGGCACCCGGCCCGAGGGCGGGCGCGGGTTGATGCCGGCATCGTCCAGCGTGTGGAACTGGCCCTTGAAGGTGACATGCGGCTGCGACCACAGCGCCTGCATGACCTGCACCTGCTCCTCGGACCGCTTGCCGCGATTGGTGAAATTCTCGTTCAGGCCGACGAACTCTACCTCGTTCCAGCCGACGCCGATGCCAAGGCGCAGCCGCCCGGGCACCAGCGCATCCAGCGACGCCGCCTGCTTGGCGACCAACGCCGCCTGCCGCTGCGCCAGGATCAGCACACCGGGCGCGAAGCCGATCCGCTGTGTGCAGCCGGCGACGAAGCTGAACAGCACGAACGGGTCGTGATAGGCGGTTTCGGTGGTGCCGACGCGCTTGCCGGCGGGCACGGTGGCGGGATTGCCGCCCAGCACGTGGTCGGGGGCCTGCAGGTAGTCGAAGCCGAGGCCTTCCAGCGTCTGTGCATAGTCGCGGACGACGGCGGCACCGGTGCCGATGTCGCCGCACGGAAGTGAGGCGCCGAGTTGCATGGACATGATTCCTTATGGCGGGGAGCAGACAGGTGACTTGCCGTGATGCGTGCAGTCACAAGGCGGGAGCCAGTCGCGAACACCGGGGATGGACGCGAGACCGCGGCCGATATGGCAACGCCCGGTGTTCACCACGAATACGAGCGCAATGACGGTGAACATTGCCGCCCACAGGATGATCCGCCGGCGGTGTTCATTGGGCAGGATGCCGATGGATGTCAGATCCTCGATGCCATGCTGGGTTCGCGCGGCCTGGGCGAGCCCGGGCAGAATATGCTTGCAGCGTTTCATGGACTGCCACTGGGCCCAGCCATGGAAGCCGACCGCGACGAAGACGAGCACGCCGATATATGTTAGCCAGCCCGCCAGATCGTTGCATTTCTGCGGATCATCCTTGTTGAACGCGTAGTACGCCGCGATCCCTGCCAGCAGCAGCGTCATGCTTTTCACGCTGACGTCGAACGCGTAGGCCAGGAAGCCGTTGTACTGGGCCAGCATCTTGTCGAATGCCAGCGGGATCGGCGGCGCATCGCTCATGGATCGGCACCTCGTGGTCGGGGCGGCGTCAGGCCGCCGCCCCGCTGTTGCGCATCAATCCTTCTCCATCACCGCCTTGATCCGATCGGGGGCGACCTGGATCGGCGGGATCCCCGCGCGTTCCTGCTGCAGCAGCGCGCCGACGCGCGAATCCCGCTTCTCCCAGCCCCGGTTCATCGCCTCGGTCAGTTCCTGGTGCGCCATGTTGGTCAGGCGCATCGGCACGGACACCTCCCGCCCCAGCTGGCACGCCAGCGAGACATCCTTGTGCAGCAGCCGCAGCGCGAAATCCGGCGGATCATAGACACCGGTCAGGAACTGCTTCTGCAGCCGGTCGAACAGCCGCACCCGCCCGGCCGCGCCCTGGCGGATCGCCTCGAACAGCTGCAGCGGCTCCACCCCCGCCTTCACGCCCATGGTGAACACTTCCGACAGCACCACGTTCACCGCGGCCGAGGCCGAGTTGTGCACCAGCTTGGCGATCGAACCCGCACCGATCGGGCCGATATAGCGGTTCTGGTCGCTGAAACTGTCCAGCACGGCCTTGTACCGGTCATAGACGGCGCGCTCGCCGCCGACCCAGACCGCCAGCTTGCCGCTGTTGGCGCCCGCCGGCCCGCCGCTGACCGGGGCATCCAGGAAATCGACGCCCTGGGCGGCGAAGACGCCGTGCAGCTCGCGCACCACATCCACCGCGTTGGTCGACAGGTCCAGCCAGGCGGCACCCTTGCGGAAGCCCTCGGCCAGGCCGTCCTTGCCCAGGCCCACGGCCTTCACATCGGCCGGCGTCGGCAGCGAGGTGAACACGATGTCGCATTGTTCCGCCACCGCCTTGGGGCTGTCCGCCCAGGTTGCCCCGGCCGCCAGGTGCTTCGAGGCCGCCTGCCGCGTCAGATCGTGCACCACAAGCTGGAAGCCGCCCTTCTGGATGTTCGACGCCATGCCGGCGCCCATCATGCCCAGGCCGATAAAGCCCACTTTCATGTCCGTTCCCTCCGGATTGATGGGAACAGTGTGCGGCCGGTCCGTCTTCGACTCAATGGTTGGACCCCGGGGGCCTCGACCCGGGGGCTCGACCCGGGGCCAGCACGCGGTCAGGCGGTCTGCATGCCCAGCAATTCGCGCAGATGGGACCGCCTGGCGATCACATCGGCCAGGGTATAGCGGTCCAGCACCGCCATGAATGCCGCCCGCGCCTCGTGCAGCACCGATGGCAGGCCGCAGGCGAGGCCGATATGGCAGTGCTCGCCCGCCGTGGCGACGAAGCAGGGCACCAGCGCCATATCCGGCTCGGTGTGGCGCACGACGTCGCCCAGCCTGATCTCCGCCGGCGGACGCGCCAGCCGCAGCCCGCCGCCCTTGCCACGCACCGTGATGATGAAGCCGGCGACGCCCAGCTGGTGGGCGACTTTCGTGAGATGGTGCTGGGAAACGGCATAGCGCGTGGCGACTTCGCCGATCGTTGCCGATGCCTCGCCCTTCACCGCCAGGTAGATCAGCATCCGCAGTGAGTAATCCGTGTATACCGTCAGTCGCATGAGCCCTCCGGCGCTCCGCCCCGAGCAGAATCATGGCAATCGGGGTGCTTGTCGAGACAGGGATGATACCACGATCGACGCCGTGGTGGCCGGCGGCGTGCGCCGGTCACGGCACCCCGCCAGCCGGTCGTGCCCGCGGCGGCCGGGGTCAGACCTGCCAATGCTCCTCTACCACGAACCGCGCCGCCTCGGGGGTTTCCCAGCCCTCCAGCGCGCATTCCAGGTCGACCACGCTGTCGAAGCGCGCCTGTGTCGCCGCGCCGACCGCGGCACCCAGATGCGGGACGGTCGAGGCCGGCGCCGGCCCCTGCTCCCGCACGCGATAGCGCGCCAGCGCGCGCAGCCCCGCCAGGTCCGCCATCCGCGCCAGGTCGGCGTCCACCGTCGAAGCCGCCACCGCCTGGGGGTACAGCGTCAGCAGGGAGACCCGCCCGACGCCCGAGCCCGCCGGGACGATCGTATCCACATCCGCCATCACGCGCGACACCGCGCCGACGAACAGGCGGGAATCGATGTTGCACGCCGCCATCTCGGGCGAGTGGTGCGCCTTCAGGCGGTCGTCGTCATTGTCGAAGAACAAGATGGGAAACCCGTCCACCCGCATCGCACGGGCCCGCTCGTTCATCACCGGGGACGCGATCGGGTGGCACTGCGCATAGGCGCGCAGGCCGGGGAACGCGCATACCAGCGGCCCGTGCACATCCAGCCAGTGCCGGCGGAAGCGCGCCAGCGGCACGCTATCCTGGCGTCGCATCAGGCTGATCGCGGCAATCATCGGCGTGCTCCTGCTCAGCTTTCGGGTACTCAGCTCTCGGGTACTCAGCTCTCGGGGCGGACGACCAGCACCGTGCCATCCACGCCCTCGACCCGCAAACGCGTCCCCGGCTCGGGGGGTGCCACATCGGTCGGCACCCGCGCGGCCCAGTCGCTGTCACCCAGCCGCACCCGCCCGTTGCGCCCGGTGAACACCAGCGCCGTGGCGGGCCGCCCGACCAGGCCGGCACCCTGCGTGTTCAGCCGGCGCATCGGGCGGCGCAGCCGCAGCCCGACATAGACCGACGCCACGGCCAGTGCCGCGAACGCCACGACCTGCAGCGAGAAATCGAAGTCCAGCGCCAGCACCGCCAGCCCCGTGCCGATGGCGGCGATGCCGATCCACATCAGGAACGCGCCGGGCGCGATGATCTCGAACCCCAGCAGCGCCAGCCCCACCGCGACCCAGACGATCCACGCGGCCATCCCCGCCGGTCCCTAGGCCGGCAGGTTCGGCGCGCCCCACGGCCCGGCGGCGGGCGGCATCGGCGGGGCGGGCACATGCGCGGCGGATGACGACGAGGGCAGCGGGCGCGGCGGCCGCGGCGCTCCGCCAGGGGCGCTGCCACCACCGCTGCCACCACCGCTGCCACTGGGGGCACCATTGGGGGCGCCGCCATCGGGCCCGGCGTCGCGCAGCAGCGCCATCGCCTGGGTGATCCCGCCGGCGATGGCGGCCGATTCCATCGGCACCACCACAAGCCGCGAGTTCGGCGCCGCGGCAATGGCCTCGAACGCCTTGACATAGGAGCTTGCGACGAAATACCGCAGCCCCTCGGTGCCATAGCTGGTGGCGGCCTCGGACACGACGCGGGTCGCCTCGGCCTCGGCGTTGGCCAGCGCGATCCGCGCCTCGGCGTCGCGGTTCGCCGCCTGCTGGCGCCCCTCGGCCGCCAGGATCAGCGCCTGCTTCTCGCCCTCGGCCCGCTTGATCGCCGCCTCCCGCTCGCCCTCGGCGCGGGCCACCGTCGCGCGCCGCTCGCGTTCGGCGGTCATCTGCAGGTTCATCGCCAGGATCAGGTTCTGCGGCGGCTCGATCTTGCGGATCTCCACCCGGCTGACCTTCACCCCCCAGGGCAGCGTCGCCCCGTCCAGGATCGTCAGCAGCGACGAGTTGATCCGTTCCCGCGACGACAGCGTCGCGTCCAGCTCCAGCTCGCCGATCACGGCGCGGATATTGGTCATGGCCAGCGTGGTCAGCGCCAGCGTCAGGTCCTGCACCTGGTAGGCCGCCTTTTCCGGCTCCATCACCCGGAAATAGATGATGCCGTCGACCGAGACCGACGCATTGTCGCGCGTGATCACGCTCTGCTCGGGGATTTCGACCACCTGTTCCTGCACGTTCAGGCGGCGGCCGATACGGTCGATATAGGGCAGGACGAATTGCAGCCCCGGCTCCAGCATGCGCGTGTAGGCGCCGAAGCGCTCGACGGTCCAGATCTGGCCCTGCGGGACGGTCTTCACGCCGGCGTACAGCGTCACGACCACCAGCACCAGGATGATGACCCAGATCACGATGACGGTTCCGTACATGTATCCCCCACGCCTCCCGGACGGCCCTCAGGCGCCTTTCCATTGCAGGATATACAGCCCGGCGTCGTAGTCCGTGAGGTAAATCAATCCGTCCTCGGCAACGAACACATCCGCGGTGTGGCGCATCTTCGCCCGCCCGCGCATCGGCTCCCGCCAGGTTGTCGGCTGGGGCGGGACGAAATAGCCGATCTCGGCGGGCCGGTAGGGGTCGGCGATGTCGAACACCCGCAGCCCCGCGCTCTGCCAGGTGGCGAAGATGGTCTGCGACGACCGGAACGAGCCCGGCCGGTTCTCGTGCAGGTTGTGCGGGCCGAACTGCCCGCCCATGCCGACATAGTCCTGGTCCGCCGGCGTCGGCAGGGTGGCGATCGAGACCGGGTTCGTCCGGTCGCGGATGTCGAACACCCAGGTCCGCTTCATCTGCTCCTGGTCGATGTTCAGCGTCGCCTCGTCGGCCACCACCAGCAGGTCGCGGTCGTGCAGCGGCAGCGCGCTGTGGGTGCCGCCGCCGAATGGCGGTGTCCAGTTGCGGTGCGCCAGCAGCCTGGGCGCGGTCTTGTCCTTCACATCCAGGATCGTCAGCCCGCCATCGCGCCACGATCCATAGGCGATGTCGTCCTCGACCACCGCGTGATGCAGCGCCCACCGCCCCGTCCAGTGCTGCTCCTCGCCGCCCGCCGCGTGCATGCCCGGCAGCCACCACCGCCCGACCTCGCGCGGCTTCGTCGGATCGGCCATGTCGATCACGATCAGGATATGGTCCAGGAACCCGTCCAGCAGCGCCGAGGCATAGGCATACCGCCCGCCGGTCCACCAGATGCGGTGCAGCCCCAGACCCTCGACCTCCATGAACCCGATCGAGCGCGGGTTCGCCGGGTCCGAGATGTCATAGACCCGCATTCCGGCCGAGAAATCCTCGCCCCGCTTGCCATAGCGCGCGGAATCCACCTGGTTCGACCCGCCGTAATAGTCCTTGGCCGACAGCAGGGCCTTCAGGTCCAGCTCCTCGATGCAGACCAGCAGGTCGTTCGCCGTCTGCAGGTGCATGCACCACGAGGCCGGATGGATCGGCACGAAGTTCACCGGGCGGGGATTCCGGGGGTCGCGGACATCCGTCACCATGATGCCGCGGCTGACCCGCGTGCCGATATAGGCATGCCCGCGGGAGACCATCACCTGCACCCCGTCGCCCCGCCCGCCCTGGTCGGTATGGCCGACGAACTCGATATTGCGCGCGCCTTCGTGCTGGATCATCGCGATTGTCTTTCCTGGACCGGTGTCGCCTGTCTGTGCCCCGGACGTTACGCCCCCGCTGCCCGCTATGGCCACACCCCCCGCAGATGGCCTGGCGCATGATCCCGCTGAGCGGAACCGTGGCAGCGGGTGAATCATGCGATCAGACAATAAGATAGCGCGCGCTGACCGGTTACGGTCAGCCGGAAAGCGCGCCAGAGCATGATCCCGCTGAGCGGAACCGTGGC
>CAYZKM010000083.1:0-12683 GCA_964478525.1 uncultured Bifidobacterium sp. | reverse complement strand
CGTGGTGCGCAGCCTGTGCGACCGGGTCGTGGTGATGTATCTGGGCCGGGTGATGGAGGAAGGGCCGGTGGCGCGCGTGTTCGACGCGCCGCGCCACCCCTATACGAAGGCGCTTTTGTCCGCCGTGCCCAGGCTGGACCCATCCAGCCGGCGCGGCCGGATATTGCTGCCCGGCGACCCGCCAAGCCCGTCCTCGCCGCCATCGGGCTGCGTGTTCCGCACCCGCTGCGCGCTGGCGATCCCGGCCTGCGCGTCATCGGTGCCGCCGCTGCGCGACGGGGTCGCCTGCATCCGGGCGGACGCGTAGGCGTCCAGCACCGCGGCCAGATGCCTGGCCAGGGCCGCGCCCTGCTGGCGGATGTCCGGCACGGCGGTGATTTCCCAGAACACGCCCTTGGTCAGCGGCCCCACCGCGAACAGCCGCCCGGACGGGCTGCCATCATGGCGGATCACCGCGTTGTCGGTGGTGACCTCCAGCCCCAGGCGCAGCGCGTCCGGGCGCACGGTGCCGCCGACCAGCAGATCGGTCAGCAGCCGGTCCTGAATGCGGGTGATGTCCGGGGCCACGCCGGTACAGTCGATCACGTGCCGCGCCGGCAGGGTCGCCGGGGCCGCCGAACCCCGGTGGCGGATGGTGGCGGACCCGGCCGAACGGTCCACGAGGCGGGCGGCGTGCACCCGCAACTGGCCGGTGGCGAGCGCGGCGCCGATCCGCGCGGCGATGGCGGGCGCCATGCGGTGGCGGTGCACGTCCCACCACGGGCGCGCGTGGCGCAGGAAGCGCTGGCGGTCGGCATGGGTCAGGCCCATCCAGATCGCCTGGGTGCGCGGGCGCAGCAGGTCGATGATCGGGCGCCAGTCCTGCCCCGCCGCCTCGGCCGCCTGGATCTGGCGGCGCAGATGGCGGAACAGCGTGGCGGTGGTCAGCCGGCCGGGCAGCGGTTCCGGTGTGGCGGCGGGCAGGCCGGCGGCATGGGCGCGCGGCAGCAGCCCGCGGCGGGAGATCGCATGGATCGGCCCCGCGTGACCCTGGTCCAGCAGGGTGATCACGGTATCCACCATGGTCAGCCCCGACCCGATCAGCAGCACGGGATCGGCGGCGGGAAGCGCCGCGATGCCGTCGGGCCGCCAGGCCTGCAGCGTGCCCGGCTGCGGCGTGGGCGTGAAATTGCCCGATGCCAGCACGGCGGCGGTCACCGTGGCCGTGGCGCCCGAGGCCAGGGTGATGGTGATGCCGTCGGCGGCCTCCCGCAGCCCGACCACCTCGTCGCGCACCGCAACCAGCCGCCCCGCGCCCTCGCCCGCGCAGCCCTGGCGCAGCCGCTCGCCGGCATAGGCGCCGTACGACGCGCGCGGGGCGAATGTGCCCGGCTGCGGGTCGACACCGCCGCGCTCCTCTGCCGGGCGGGCGCGCAGCCAGTCCAGGAAGTCGGTGTCGCGATCGGCGAACGCGCTCATGCGGCCCGCCGGCACGTTCAGCAGATGGCCGGGATGCGGCGTGGCATAGGCCAGGCCGGGGCCGAATGCCGCCCCGCGCTCGAAGACGATGACGCGGGTGTCGGCGGACGTGGCCCGCACCAGGTTCAGGGCGGTGATCGTGCCGCTGAGGCCGGCACCGATGACGGCGATGGAAGGCATGGTCATCTGCTGCTCCCTTATTCCTATCATTCCGATAGGAATAGACGATTATGCCCGCGGCCCCGTCAACAGGATTCTCCGTCCATTCAAAACTGTTGACCCCCGCCGATCCGGCAGGCAGAGGGGCGCGATGCTGTCGAGCAAGGCGAAATACGCGGTCCGAGCGGCAAGCCTTCTGGCTGGGAAGGATGCCGGACAGGGCTGGATTCAGACCGCCGAGGTGGCAGAGCGGGAGCATATCCCGCTGAAATACCTGGAAGCGATCTTCGTCCAGCTGCGCGACCACGGGATCGTGGAAAGCCGTCGCGGGTCCCGCGGGGGCCACCGGCTGCTGCGCCGCCCGGCCGAGATCTCGATCGCCGACATCATCCGCCTGTTCGACGGGCCGCTCGCGATGACGCCCTGCGCCAGCCGCACGCGGTTCCGCCCCTGCCTGGACTGTGTCTCGATCGAGACCTGCCGGTTGCAGCACCTGATGCAGCGGGCGCGCGATGCGGTGGCGGCGGTGCTGGAAAATTGCTCGCTGGCCGAGCTCGCGGCGATGCCGACGGACCAGCGGGACGGTCATCTGGACAACACCCCGGGCTGAATGGCGCCGGGAAGGGAGAGTTTCATGCGACGTCGAGGTTTGCTGTTCATCGCGCTGGCCGCAGCACTTGGCCTGGGCACCGCCCGCGCGCAGGCACCGGTGCCGGAAGTGCGGGTCGCCCGTCAGTTTTCGATGGGCTATCTGCAATTCAACGTGATCGAGCACGAGAAGCTGATCCAGAAGCACGCCGCGAAGCTGGGCATCCCCGAGGTGAAGGTCACCACCTTCCGCTTCAACGGTCCGGCGGCGATGAACGATGCGCTGCTGTCCGACAGTGTCGACATCGTGGGCGGCAGCCCGCACGGCATGTTCACGCTGTGGAGCCGAGCGCGGGGCACCCCGCAGGAGGTGCGGGCGATTACGGCGCTGGCGACGCTGGCGTTCCAGATCACCACGCGCGATCCGGCGATCAGGACGATCGCTGATCTGGACAAGTGCACCAAGATCCCGGTGCCGTCGCTGCGGGTTTCCTCGCCCGCCGTGTCCTTGCAGATGGCCGCGGCGCAGCTGTATGGCATCAAGAACTACAACCGCTTCGACGCGCAGACCGTCGTGATGTCGCCCGCCGATGCGACGGTCGCACTGCTGAGCGGGCAGGGCGAGATCAACTGCACCGTCGCGCTGCCGCCGTTCATGCAGCAGCAGCTCGAAAACCCGGCGATCCATTCGATCGCCGACTCGTTCCAGCTGATGGGCGGGCGGAACACCTATACGGTCGCCTATACGTCGGCCAGGTTCCACGATCGCGACCCCAAGCTGTACCTGGCCGTCTACAACGCTTTGGTCGAGGCGACCGAGTTCGTCCGCAACGACATCCGCAAGGCGTCCCAGTACTGGATCGAGGACAGCAACTCGAAGCTCAGTGTCGACTTCGTCGCCGCCGCCGGCAGCGGCAAGGGTGTCGAATGGACCATCGTGCCCGAGGCGACGCTGAAGGGCGCCGAATTCATGTACGAAGTCGGCACCATCAAGGTGAAGCCGGCATCGTGGAAGGACTATTTCTTCCCCGAGGCGCACGGCCTGCCCGGCAGCTGATCGGGGACCGTTTACGGGGCATTAGGAATTCTCTGGCAGAACCGTAAGCCAAGGTCCTGTCGGAGAATGCCCCATGGTCGGTTTGCTCGCACGCTGCCGGATCAGTTGCCAGATCGCCATCCTCGTCATCGCCGGTCTGCTCGGCATGGCGGTCGTCGTGGCGGCCAATATCTGGGCGCTGGACCGCCTTGCCGTGGCCGACCGGGAACTGGACCGGATCGACCGTGCCAATGATCTGGAAGGCCATCTGCAGGTCGGCATCCTGCAGATGCGGCGGATGGAGAAGAACTTCATCCTGCGCCACGACGAGAAATCGGTGGCGCAATTCGCGAAGGCGCAGGAAGACGTCTCCCACACCATCGACGCGCTGGCCGAGGTGCTGACCGCGATGCCATCCGTACGGCAGACCGTGTTGCAGACGCGCGACGACATGCAACAGTACGAAAAGCTGTTCGCCGAGCTGGTCGAGGCTCGGCGCAAGGTCGGCCTGACCGGCGATCAGGGCGCGTCAGGTGTGCTGCAACGGGCAGTGGCCGCGATCGACGACAAGCTGGACGTGAAGCGCGCGCCCGAGGTGCAGGCCGCGTTCCTGGCGATGCGCCAGCACGAGAAGGATTTCATGCTGCGTCCCGACCCGGCGTATCGGACCGCGGTGGACACGGCGATGGCCGCCTTCGTCGCGGCGGCCGGCGCGTCGGCGCTGCCGGCGATCGAGCGGATCGAGGTGGCCAGGCAGATCGGGTCCTATCGCGGCGCGTTCGCGCAATATGTCGACAGCACGCTGGCCGCGGTGGCGGCCGAACGGGCGATCGTCGCGCTGTATGCCCCGATCGAGCCGCGGATCGAGGCGATGGACAAGGCCTTCGTCGAGCAGACCCGCGCGGTGTCGGCGGCGCGCGATCTGACGGTCGAGCGCGTGCATACGGTGATGTGGGTCTGCATCGCGGTCGGGACGGCGTTCACCGTCCTGCTGGGCTGGATCGTCGGGCGCGGCATCGCCAGGCCGGTGAAGGCGGTGACCCGGGCGATGGAGGGGCTGGTGGCCGGTGACCTGGACACCGCGGTGCCGGTCGATACCCGTCGCGACGAAATCGGCACGATGATCGCCACGCTCGGGCACTTCCGGCAATCCCTGATCGAGGCGGAGCGCCTGCGGTCGGAACAGGCGGCGCTGCAGCAGAGGGGCGAGTCCGACAAGCGCGCCGCCATGATCGGGATGGCCGAACGGATCGAGGCCGATGCCGGCCAGGCCGTGCACCGGATCGGCGAGCGGGCCGGGGCGATGATGGAAACCGCGCAGCAGATGCGTGCGCTTGCCACGCGCACCGGCGAGGCGGCAACGAACGCCGCCGGTGCCGCGTCCCTCGCGCTGAGCAATGCGCAGGCGGTGGCCAGCGCGTCCGAGGAGCTTGCGGCCTCGATCCGTGAGATCAGCGGGCAGGTCAGCCAGTCCGCCGCGGTGGTGAACAAGGCGGTCGCGGCGGGGGCCGAGACACGCGAGACGATCGAGACCCTGAACGAGCGCGTCGGGCGGATCGGCGCGATGGCCGACATCATCGGCGACATCGCCGCCAAGACCAACCTGCTGGCGCTGAATGCGACGATCGAGGCGGCGCGGGCGGGCGAAGCCGGCAAGGGCTTTGCCGTGGTTGCCAGCGAGGTGAAGCAGCTTGCCAGCCAGACCGCCCGGTCCACCGAGGAGATCAGCCGCCATATCGACGAGGTGCGTGCCGCGACCCTGGCCGCCACCGACTCGGTGGCGCGGATCGACACCACGATCAACGAGGTGAACGCGATCGCCGGCTCGATCGCTGCCGCGGTCGAGGAGCAGGGGGCCGCAACCGCCGAGATCGCGCGCAACGTGACCGAAACCGCCGCGGCGGTGAACCGCATGAGCATGCTGAACGGCGAGGTCTCGGCCGAGGCGTCGCAGGCGGGCCAGTATGCCCAGGATGTCGCGGCGCACACCGAGGGGCTGAACGACGCGGTCGGGGAACTGCGCACGTCGATCATCCGCACGGTGCGCACCTCGACCACCGAGGTCGACCGCCGGTCGTCGCCGCGCCAGCCGATGGACATGCCGTGCCGTGTGGAGATGGCGGGGCATCCCGCCGTCAACGCCCGCATCAGCGATCTGTCCGAAGGTGGTGCCCGGCTGACCGGCGTGCCCGAGGTGGCGGCGGGCGCGCGCGGCACGATGCGGCCGGGCGGGGAACGCCAGGCGCTGGCCTTCGTGGTGGCCGGGCGGGATGATGACGCGGTGCGTGTCTCGTTCCAGATCGGCGACGCCGAACGGGCGCTGGTGCGGGGTATCATCGAGCGGCAGAAGGGCCGCGCGCCCGATCCGGTGCGGACGGCGGCGTGACGCCCGGGTGGGTCAGCCGTCTTCCTCGTCGTCCGGAACCAGGTCGACGCTGACCGTGAGGCTGTGTTCGCCGCCGCCCAGGATCACGCCGCGGATCGGGCTGACATCGCCATAGTCCCGGCCCCAGCCGACGACGACGTGTTCGTCGCGGACGATGGCACCGTTGGTCGGGTCGAGGTCGATCCAGCCCAGGGCCGGGCCGAGCCAGCAGCCGACCCAGGCGTGGGATTGGTCGGCGCCGGCGCGGCGGGGCTGGCCGGGCGGGGGGCGGGTGCGGATATAACCCGACACGTAGCGCGCCGGCAGGCCCAGCCCGCGCAGCGCGCTGATCATCACATGGGAGAAGTCCTGGCAGACGCCGGCGCGCCGGTGCATGACCTCGGCGACGGGGGTGGAGACCGAGGTCACGCCGCTCTGGTAGACGAAATCGGTCTGGATGCGGGTGTTCAGCTCCAGCAGCGCGTCCAGCACCGGGCGGCCCTTGCGGAAGGACGCGGCGGCGTATGCGGCGGCCGCGGCATTGGCGGGCGCCATCGGGCTGTCGAAGCGGTATTCCGAGGCGCGCCAACCCTCGGGCGCATGGGCGGCCTCGGTTACGGTTTCCCAGGCCGGGGTGGTCTCGGGCGCGATGGCCGGCGGCAGGCCGACCTGGATGACGGATTCGGCGATGATCGCGAAATCCGCGTGTGGAATGTCCAGGAACAGCCAGGTGGCGCGGTTGCCGAAATGGTCCAGCCCGTCGCGCCGGCGGGCGGGGGATGGCTCGGTTGCCACCATGTCCGACAGGATGCGCTGCCAGGGCAGCGGGCGCGGGCGCAGATGCACCAGGTGCGCGGCAAGGTCCACCGGCGTGCCATAGGCATAACGGCTGGCATGGCGAAGGCGGTACTGCATGCGGCGGCTGTTCGATCCTGATGCGGCGCCCGGCCCGCGGCGGCGGGCGGGTCGCGGCCTGGCGTCACGGCTTGGGCAGGAAGCTCGTGTTTTCCCACTTCGCGGTGTCGGGAAGCGAGGGAATTTTCTTGTTGTCATACAGCCACTGCGTCAGGGACTGCATCTGGGCGGTGTGCAGCTTCATGTGCTCGGGCCAGTCCCGTGATCCGAAATACTTGAAGCTTCTGATGCCTTCCAGCACCTCCTCGGTCGGCTTCTTGAACCAGTGGGCGACGGTCCTGGCGGTGCCTTCGGGGTCGGCGATCGTCTCGTCCACCGCCTTGTAGATCGCGATGGCGATCTTGCGCGCCGTGGCCGGGTCCTGGTCGACCAGCTTGCGCGAGATGACCATGATGTCGGGCGAGGCCATGGACGCGAACTTCTTGTAGTTCGGCGTGTCCATGTCGGTGCCCAGCAGCTTGCCGTCCGGTGCCGCGGCCTTCAGCCCGTTCAGCAGCGGCTGCCAGACGCAGGCGGCATCGACATCGCCCTTGGCCAGGGCGGGCGCCATCTCGTTGGGCGGCAGGTTGACGAACTGGACGTCACGCTCGGTCATGCCGGCGGCTTCCAGCAGCCCGTTCATGGTGATCTGGGCTGACGTGTTGGCGGCGACCTTTTTGCCCTTCAGGTCCTTGAAGGACGCGAAGCCGGCCCGTGCCCAGCAGCCTTCGTTGCCGGGTGAATCGTCGATGTTGGCGAAGTAGTAGAAGCTGGTATCGCCGCGCGCCATGGCGGCGATCACGGCCGGGCGGCCGAGGTTCGAGAACGCGGTGGACCCGGCGGTGACGGATGCCAGCCGATCGCCCGAGGCAAGGATCACCTGGTAGGTGACATCCAGCCCCTGGTCCTTGAAGTAGCCCTTGTCGACCGCGAGCATGATCGGCACCTGCCCGTACCAGGTGACCGAGCCCGCGAAATCCACCTTCTGCGCCATGGCACCGGTGGCAGCCAGGCAGGCCACCGCCAGCGCGCAGGCCATCCGCCAAACCTTGCCGATCATCATGCCCCCTGTGTCGCGACGGTTGTTGCGACGCAGTGTGGCCTGATCCGGGGACGGGTGCCAAGGGGAGAGGACACGGGAAGCGGCACAAGGCGGAAGGCGCGCTACCCCGGCGCGGTGAAGCCGAACCGGTCGGCGAAGCCGGCGCGCCCGGCGGCGGTGATCCCGACCGCGCGGGTGTCGCGCTGGCGGGTCAGCCAGCCCAGCTCGAAGCAGCGATGCGCCAGGGACGCGCCCAGCCGCCCGGCGATGTGCGGGCGGCGTTCGCTCCAGTCCAGGCAGGGGCGGCAGAACACCCGCTTGCCGGGGCCCGGTTCGGCGCCGAACGCGCGCAGGAAGTCATGGCCGCGATCCGTCACCTCGCCGCCATCGGCCGACAGCATCACGTGTTCGGCCGTGGTCAGCGCGTCGGCCAGCGCCACCCCCAGCCGCCCGGCCAGGTGGTCATAGCAGGTGCGGGCATCGCGCAGCGCCTCGCCGCCGCGCCAGGTGGTGGTGCGGGCGGGCGCCGGGCCGGCGACGGCCAGGATGCTCTCCATCATCTGCCCGACCAGGGCCGAGGCCAGGCGGAAATACCGGTGCCGGCCCTGGCGCTCCATCGTCAGCAGGCCCGACTCGGTCAGCCTGGCCAGGTGCCCGCTGGTGGTCTGCGGCGAGACATGGGCGATGAACGCCAGCTCCTTGGCGGTCAGTGCCCGCCCGTCCATCAGGATCGCCATCATGTTGGCGCGCGCGGGATCACCCAGCAGCGAGGCCACGGCGGCCATGCGGGTGGCATCACTCATTGGCGGTTCCTCCGGCCAGTGGGGCGTCATCAGCGGGCGCCATCATAGGCGGGGCCGACGCGCCCGTCGCGCCGGCATGGTTCGGCCGCGGCCGAACCGCGCGATCAGCACGGCGCGGCGTGGAACCGGGTGGTGGGCGAGACGAACTCGTCCTGCGCGGCGACCATCTGGATCTCCCGCGAGCCCGCCTCCGCGGTGCGGCGCAGCAGGCCGTGGATCGACGATCCGGCGTGCTCCATGGCGATCACGGCGCTGCCGGTGCGCAGGCGGTGGAACAGGAACAGCGCGGCGATGGCGTCCCCCGCGCCGTTGACCTGGACCGGCAGGCGCGGCGTGCGCAGCAGGTGGAAGGCGCCGGCCTCGGCCACCATCATGTCGATATGGTCGGCGGGGGTGGTTTCCGTCTCCAGGCTGGTCAGCAGCACGCAGCGCGGTCCGGCCGGCGCCATGGTGGCGGCCAGGCGCGTCACCGCGGCCTTGGCGGCGTCGATCGTCGCGCAGGCGGACCCGGTCAGGCGTTCCAGCTCGAACCGGTTGGGGGTGGCGATATCGGCCCGCGGCAGGGCACGGTCGCGCAGGAACGCCTCGATGCCCGGGCGGACATAGACGCCGGTATCGGTGTCCCCGATCACCGGGTCGCAGCAATAGACGGCGCGCGGATTGGCCTGGCGCACCCGGTCCACCGCGTGCAGGATCGCCTCGCCGATGCCGGCATCGCCCATATATCCGGACAGCACCGCATCGCAGCGGGCCAGCGCGTCGCGGGCGGCGATACCCTCGACCAGGTCGTGCACCGAGGCGCCGTCATAGACCTGGCCGGTCCAGTGGCCATAGCCGGTGTGGTTCGAGAACTGGACGGTGTTGATCGACCAGACATCGGCGCCCAGCCGTTGCAGCGGGAAGACGGCGCTGGCATTACCCACATGGCCGTACGAGACCCAGGACTGGATCGAGAGGATGTTCATGCACGGGCTTCCCAAGCGGTCCGACAGTCCCGCCATCGTGCCGCAACCACAAGTCCCGCGCCACCGACCGTGACGCCGCCAGCCAGGATCCCTGCCGCCATGTCCACGCCGCTGCTTTTCCAGCCGATCACCTTCCGCTCGGTGACCGCGAAGAACCGGATCGCCGTCGCCCCGATGTGCCAGTACAGCGCCACCGGCGGGCTGGGCGATGACTGGCACGTCCAGCACCTGGGCGCGCGCGCCGCCGGCGGGGCCGGCATCGTGATGGCCGAGGCGACCGCGGTGTCGGCCATCGGGCGCATCACCCCGGGCTGTCTCGGCGCCTATGACCCGGCGCACCGGGCGCTGCTGGCCAGGCTGGCCGCCGTGATCACCAAGTGCGGGTCGGTGCCGGCGATCCAGATCGCCCATGCCGGGCGCAAGGCATCCAGCCAGGTACCGTGGCAGGGCGGCAAGCCGATCCTGCCGCAGGATGGCGGCTGGGTGCCGGTCGCGCCCAGCGCGATCCCGGTCGTGGCCGGGGCGGTCGATCCGCACCCGCTATCCGCGTCCGAGATCGCCGACGTGATCGCGCAGTTCGCCGCCACCGCGCGGATGGCGCGCGAGGCCGGGTTCCGGATCGTCGAGATCCATGGCGCCCACGGCTATCTGGGGCACTCGTTCCTCTCGCCGGTGTCCAACCATCGCAACGACTCCTATGGCGGCGACCTGGCCGGGCGCGCGCGCTTCCTGATGGAGGTGATCGAGGCGGTGCGCGGCGAGTGGCCCGCCGAGTTGCCGCTGTTCGTGCGACTGTCCTGTTCGGACTACATGCCCGGCGGGCTCGCGATCGACGACGTGGTGCAGGTGGCCAGGCGCATCGCCGCCACCGGCCATGTCGACCTGATCGACTGCTCGTCGGGCGGGGTGTCGAACGACCAGAAGATCCCGTCGCTGCATCCGGGCTACCAGGTGCCGTTCGCCGAGGCGATCCGCCACCAGGCCGACATCGCCACCGGCGCCGTCGGGCTGATCACCGAGCCGACGCACGCGGCCGAGATCGTCGCCAACGGGCGGGCCGACATCGTCCTGCTGGCCCGCGCCCTGCTGGCCGATCCGGCCTGGCCGCTGCGCGCGGCGAAGACGCTGGGGGTGAAGCCCGACCTGCTGAACCAGTATCTGCGCGCCTCGTTCTAGCGCGCTTTCCGCCTGGCGGGGCGGTGACTGCGAGCCGCCCGACCCGGCCCGCCTCTCTTCCCCCCCGCCAGCGATCCGGGCAGTATCGCCAGCCGTTCCGCGGAGTATCCGATGTCCGTCCGCCCGTTTCGCCGCCTTGCCGTCCTTGCCCTGCTGTTGCCGATCCTGGCGGCCTGCGGTCCCAAGACGAACGAGTTCGCCCCGGCCTGCCCGAATCCGTCGTTCCTGCGCGACCTGTCCGACCTGATCCGCTATCGCCCCAACAGCCCCGGCCGCGACCTGACCGACGTAGAAGTGCGCGCTCGGCTGACCGGGCTGACCGGCGAATGCCAGCCCGGCTCGGTGCCCGGGATGCTGGACACCACCCTGGTCGTGACCATGGAGGTGATGCGCGGCCCGGCGCAGACCGGGCGCAGCCTGTTCGTCCCGGTCTTCGTCGCCATCATCGATGGCGAGGAGGTAGTGAACAAGCAGGTCTGGCAGGTGGAGGTCACGTTCCCGTCGAATGTCGACCGGCTGGACATCGCCACCCAGCCGATCGTGCTGGGCCTGCCCGTCACGCGGTCGAAATCCGGCGCGGCCTATGGTATCATCGCCGGCTTCCAACTGTCCCCCGAGGAGCGGGAGAACAACCGCCGGCGCGGATTCTGATCACGGTTCCCCTGTTCGCAGACATTGTAGCGACGGCCGAAAGGGCCGATATGTTGGTGCCATGAGTGACACACCCCCGAAGGGCCGTCCCAACCAGGGAAGACGCCGAGGCATGAAGAACGAGGACTGGGAGATTCCGCCCAACCTGCGGCCCGACCCCGACGACTACTCGTTCGATCTCGAACGGGCGTTGCGCGCGGTGGTCAGCCTGAAATCCTATGTCCCCGCGGATGCGTTCACCGCCAACACGCTGGGCACCGAGCGTGCCGGCAGCGGGGTGATGATCCGCGACACCGGGCTGATCGCCACGATCGGCTATCTGGTGACCGAGGCCGAAACGATCTGGATCACCGGCGCGGATGGGCAGGTGGTGCCGGGCCACGCGCTGGCGGTCGATCAGGAAACCGGCTTCGGGCTGGTGCAGGCGCTGGGCAGGATCGACCTGCCGCACCTGGAGATCGGCGATTCCGACCGGTTGAAGGTCGGCGACCAGGTGGTGTTCGCCGCCGGCGGCGGACGGCACCACGCCGTGGAAACCCGCATCGTCGGGCGGCAGGAATTCGCAGGATACTGGGAATACGCGCTGGACGACGCGCTGTTCACCGCGCCGGCCCACCCGTTCTGGGGCGGCTGCGGCCTGATCGGCACCGATGGCAGGCTGATGGGCATCGGGTCGTTGATCCTCCAGCAGGGAGACCAGCGCGGGCGCCGGCTGGACATGAACATGATCGTGCCGATCGGGCACCTGTCACCGATCCTGAAGGACCTGCTGACCTATGGCCGGGTCAACCGCCCGGCACGCCCGTGGCTGGGCATGTACGCGACCGAATCGGACGACACGATCGTCGTCGGCGGCCTGGCGAACAATGGCCCGGCCGAACAGGCAGGGCTGCGCGCGGGCGATCGGATCGTGTCGGTGAACGACGACGACGTGCCCGACCTGGCCGGGCTGTGGCGCCGCGTCTGGGCGTCGGGCAGCGCCGGGGCCGAGGTCCGTCTCCTGATCCAGCGCGACGGCAACGATCGCCGCATCGCCATCCGCTCGGCCGACCGCACCAGCTTCCTGAAATCGCCCAAGCTGCACTGAATGCCAAGCCCTACTGAATGAGCGAGAGCACCCCCCCGCGCCTGCGCGGCGCGATCGTCCCGGTCACGCCATACCAGCAGAACTGCGCGATCCTGTGGGACGATGCATCGAAGCGCGCCCTGGTCATCGACCCCGGCGGCGACGTGCCGCGCCTGCTGGACGCGATCGAGCAGCTGGGCGTCACGGTGGAACGCATCCTGCTGACCCATGGCCACCTGGACCATGCCGGCGGCGCCACCGGCCTGGCCGCGTCCCTGCGCGCCAAGGGCCTGGAGGTGCCGATCGAGGGACCGGATCAGCGCGACGGCTTCCTGCTGGACGGCATCGCCGAACAGGCCGCCCGCAGCGGGTTCGAGGCGGCGAACGTCACCCCCGATCGCTGGCTGTCCGAGGGCGACGAGATCACCCTGGGCGAGCACCGCTTCGCCGTCCTGCACTGCCCCGGCCACACACCCGGCC
>CAYZKM010000082.1:0-12741 GCA_964478525.1 uncultured Bifidobacterium sp. | reverse complement strand
GGACGTCCGGCGAAACCCGGAAACGCCAGCCCAGGCGGCGGCGACTCGGCTGGCGCCGCGGGGCCGGACTGGCAGGGCGGACGCTGCGGGCCTCCATGACCGACCGCGTGTCGCTGGCCGCCGCGGGATGCGCCTTCTACGGCATGCTGGCCCTGTTCCCGGCCATCAGCGTGCTGATCTCGGTCTACGGCCTGGTGTTCGAACCCCAGATCGTCGAATCGCAGCTCCACCTCCTCGCCGACCTCCTCCCCCGCTCGGCCTTCCTGCTGATCGAGGACCGGGTTCACGAATTGCTCGCCCAGCCGCATGCCACGCTGAGTACCAGCCTGATCATCAGCTCGCTGCTGACGTTCTGGAGCAGCGCGACCGGCAGCAAGTCACTGCTGTCGGCGGTGAACGTCGCCTATGACATCACCACGCAGCGCGCCTTCCTGCACTTCCAGCTCGTCGGGCTCGCGATGACACTGGTCGCCATCCTGGGCGCGGTGACCACGCTCGCCGTCCTGGTCGGGCTGCGACCGACCCTGCTGGTGATCGGCGTCGCGGGCGACCATGCCGGCGTGATCCACAAGGCCAGCCTCGCATTGCTGGTCGTGGTCTTCGCCCTTGCGGTTGCGATGCTGTACCGCATCGGCCCGTCCCGCCCGTTCCTGACCCATCACATGGTGCTGCCCGGTACGATCCTGGCCACCGTGCTGTGGCTGATCGCGTCCGAGGGCCTGACCCTGTACGTGACGCACATGACCGGCTTCGGCGCGACCTACGGATCGCTGGGTGCCGTGATCGGGATCATGCTGTGGCTGTACGTGTCGGCCTATGCCGTGCTGCTGGGGGCAGAGCTGAATGCCCAGCTTGAAGAGCTGGACGCTGGCAATTGAGCCGGCGGGCTGTTACTGGCACTTCATGTCAATTCGACGAGGAAACCACGGGCAATGGCCAGCTGGGATCACGGCTACGTCACCGATGTCGTCTACACGACCAATTTCTACCGCGAGACTACACCATGCTGGTTGGCGACCGCGGCGCTGCTGCTGGGCCATCGCCCGCCCGACCTGACCCGCCCGTTCCGCTATGTCGACCTGGGCTGCGCACATGGCTTCACCGCCCTGGCGGTCGCGGCCACCTGCCCGCAGGCCGAGGTCTGGGGCTTCGACTTCAACCCCGCCCATGTCGAAAGCGCGCGACACCTGGCGCAACAGGCCGGGCTGACCAATGTCCGGTTCGAGGAAGCCTCGTTCGAGGACCTGGCCGCGCGCGCGACAGCGGTGCTGCCCGAGTTCGACTTCATGGTCACCCATGGCGTCCTCAGCTGGATCTCGCCGGAGAACCAGAAGGCGCTGATGTCGGTGATCGGCCAGCGGCTGCGCCCCGGCGGCCTGGCCTATGTCAGCTATAACGTCACCACCGGCTGGGCCGGCATGGTCCCGCTGCGCGCGCTGATGCGCATGGTGACGGCGCAGAACCCGGATCGCACCGATCTCGCGGTGCCGGCGGTGCTGGACTATCTCGACAAGATGAAGGCGGCCGGGGCCAATTTCTTCGCCGCCTACCCGGGCCTGGAGAATCGCCTGCGCGAGGTGCGCAACCAGGACGCGCGATACATCGCGCATGAATTCCTGAACCAGGACTGGCACCCCATGATGTTCGCCGATGTCTCGGCCGGCATGCGGGAGATGAAGTGCAACTATATCGGCAGCGCGACGCTGTCCGAGAACATCGATGCCGTCTCGGTGCCCACCGGCATGGCGCAGCTGCTGGCCGAGACCAGGGATCAGAGCCTGCGGGAGACGCTGCGCGATTTCGGCGCCTCGCAGGGCTTCCGTCGCGACATCTACCGCCGCGGCGTCTCGGTCATGCCGGCGGCGGAACACCAGGGCATGCTGCTGGACCTGACCATCGCCTGGACCGGGCTGACCGCGGGCGAGAACGTCACCATCACCACCCCGATGGGCCAGCTGACCGGCCGGCCGGAGCTGTACAGGCCGCTGCTTGCGATGCTGGAAGCGGGCCCGGTCGCGGTGCGCGACGCCTTTGCGCGGGAACCGTTCGCCGGTCGGTCACTGCTGGAACTGCTGCAGGCGGTGACGCTGCTGATCGCCGGTGGCTATGCCCATCCGGTGCTGCCGGCCTCGGCCGAGGGCAAGGCGGGGGCGGCGCGTCTGAACGCGGCCTTGGGGCGGATCAACAGCCATGGCGGCGACATGCCGCGGATCGTGCTGCCGCTGACCGGGGCGGCGATGAACGTCGATTTGATCGAGACCCTGGCGGTGGGCGAGATGGTGGAAGGCCGCCCGTCGGATCTGGAAAGCCTGACCAACGCGGTGCAGCTTGCCCTGACCCGCAGCGGGCGGTCGGTGCAGCGCGACGGGAAGGTGGTTGCCGACTGGCAGGAGGCACGGACGATCGTGCAGTCCGCGCTGGCCACGATCCTGGAACGGCGGGTGCCGCTGCTGCATTCGCTGGGTGTGCTGAACTGATCTGATGCCGAGCGGCGCTGCCCGGGTGTGGCGGCGCCGGCTTGGGTCATGGGTGGCTGATGCCGGCCACGACTTCCAGATGCCGGATAAAAAATAGCCGCGGCACCCCAGGGTGCCGCGGCCACAATCGCTGACCGGTGTAAAGTATTCTGACTCGGCGGGTTCAGCCCGCCTTGCGGCGGCGCATGAAGCCCAGGCCCGCGAGGCCAGCGCCCAGAACGGCGAGGGTCGCCGGCTCGGGGGTCTCGACCAGCATCTGGAACGCGCCATCCGCGGCCAGATAGGTCGTATACATGCCGAAGCCGGGGTCGAACGCGAAGGATTTCTGGCCGGCCGTGCCGACGCCGGCGTCGTCCAGGTTGTACCACCACAGGGCGTAATCCGCGGCCGGGCCGACGATCCCGATCCAATGCTCACCGGCGGACACCGGCACATTGAGGTTGGCCATCGTGAAGACATGGGGGTTGTTGGGATCGACCGTCAGCGTGCTGTCGGAGAATGTGCCGATCAGGATGCCGGTCGCGAAATCCGCCACCGAGCCGTTCGGCGCGGGGAATGGCGTCGCGATCGGGTTGCCCGCCGTCGTGGACGTGCCGCCGATATCGTTCAGCAGGTAGACCATGAACGACGAGGTCGAGCCGGTGTCCCAGCCGCTCAGGCCGAACTGCAGCTTGGTGATCGTCGTCGCGCCGGCGGTATGGAACGACTGCGCGATGCCGCCATTGCCACCCTGGTTCCAGGGACTGCCGGGGTTGGCCGGATCCTCGGCGAACGGGCCGTTGTCCGTATTCACGCAGGGGGCGGGTTTGGTGCAAGGCAACAGATCGGGCGTGCCAACGAAATTGGCGTTCACCGCGGTCTGGCCCGTGATCGTGTCGAATACTACAGTGCCGGCGTTCGCCGTTCCGATCGAAACCAGCCCCGCCAATCCCAACGCAACAATACTGTTCTTCATCGTATGTCACCCTACTCGGTCAGCTAAATCTGAACCGAATAAAGCAATCACCGTGCCAGAGCAGATTTGGGCCTTGAATCAATGATATAGTACGATGGTGGGTGCAGACGGCGGACGGCCTGTAAAGGTTTCCGACAAAATCATACGGCCCAGCCATCACATTGAGAATTTAATGATACAAAGACTGATTAAAGATACAAATTACTTTACGCCGGCAGGTCGATCCACGACAAATGCCCGCCCTTGCCAGCACCGGTGTCGACAAACACCGCCGATCCGCCCGCCATGCCACGCCGCCGATACGGCCGCCCGTCCACGCTGCGCCGGTCATGCCCGCAATAAACGGTCCAGCCACGCGGAATGCGGTCCACCCAGCGCAGACTCCGCTCGGGGAACCCATCCTCCTGCATCCGTCCAGTCGGCTCTCCATACAGCGCGCGCGACAGCGGCCCCGAAGGCCGCTCCAGCGCATGCTCGGGTGACCGCGCCGCCAGCATCGCCGTGTGGAAACCCCCATGCACGAACAGCGTCCGCCCGCGATGCAGCCAGTACGGCGCCCGCGCGACCTCGACCACGACCCGCGCCCGCAACCCGTCATCCAATTGCCCGACCGTCGCGCGCACCACCCCATCCACGCGCGCGGCCTGCCCCGACAGCACGCGCGCCAGTTTCAAATCGTGGTTGCCCAGGATGAACAGCCCCCGCCCGCTGTCGATCAGGTCGAACATGATCCGCAGCGCCCCGGCATTGTCGGGCCCGTGATCCGTCAGATCGCCCAGCTGCACCACGAACCGGTCGGTCGCCGCGGCATAGGCGAAGGCCGCGGAGTCACCGTGAACGTCGCCGACCACGCGGAGCGGCACGCCAGAGGGGATGGCCGGCAATGTCATGGCATTACCCGATCCTACGCGGTTTCGCCGTCACGGCCAACACCGGCCGCCGCGCCGGTCATCGGGCCAGCCACCGGGCCTCGCCGCGTCATGGCCGCAGCCCCCGGAATGCCGCCAGCGCCCGGGCCCGGCCCTCGGCCAGGCCAACCACCGGCCGCGGATAGGTCTCGCCCAGCCGGATGCCCGCCCCCCGCAACACAATGTCGGGAGCGTCCCACGGCGCGTGCAAATAGCGATTATCCAGACGATTCAACTCAGGGATGTAGCGCCTCACATAGGCACCGTCCGCGTCGAAGCTCCGCCCCTGCAGCACCGGGTTGAAGATGCGGAAATACGGCGCGGCATCCGCCCCGCTGCCGGCGACCCATTGCCAACTGGCCGCGTTGTTGGCCAGGTCGGCATCGACCAGCGTGTCCCAGAACCACGCCGCCCCATCCTGCCAGCGGATCAGCAGGTGCTTGACCAGGAAGCTCGCGACGATCATCCGCACCCGGTTGTGCATCCACCCGGTCTGCCACAACTGCCGCATCCCGGCATCCACGATCGGCACCCCGGTCTGCCCGCGTTGCCAGGCCCGCAGCCCTGCCGGGTCGTCACGCCACGGCATCGCGGCAAACCCGGCGCGCAGCGGGGTCTCGGGCAGGGTCGGATTGTGCCACAGCAGATGGATCGAGAACTCCCGCCACAGCAACTCCCCCACAAACTTCTCCCGCGCCCCGCTCGGCTCCTGCCGGTTGACAGCGTCCCAGACCTGCATGGCCGAGATCTCTCCGAACCGCAGATGCGGCGACAGCATCGACGTGGCGTCCGCATCCGGATGGTCGCGCCCGATGGCATAGCGGGGCAGGCGCTGGTCCAGGAAGGCGCGCAGGCGGGCGCGAGCGCCGGCCTCGCCAGGCACCCAGGTGGCGCGCAGCCCGCCCGCCCAGTCGGGCCCGCTCGGCAGCAGTCCCCACTCCTCCAGCCGGTCGCAAGGCGGGATCGGCGGGCAGGGGATGTGGGTGGGGGCCGGCTGCAGCGGGCGCGGCCCGCCGGTGCCGAGGCAGGCATTCGCGAAGGGCGTGTAGACGCTGAACGGGGCCCCGGCCTTGTTGCCCAGCGTCTCCGGGTTGAACAGCATCGTGGTGCGCAGGCGGTGCAGGCGGACCGCACCCAGCCGTTCGGCCAGCGTCACGTCCAGCGCCCGCGCCCAGGGTTCGGCGGACCCGCCGGTGAACACCGCCGCCGCCCCGGTCTCGGCTACCAGGCGGGGGATGATGTCCAGCGCTGCGCCACGCCGCAGCACCAGCGTGGCACCGCGGGCGGCGAGGTCGTCGCGCAAAGCCGCCAGGCTGTGATGCAGCCACCACCGCGCCGCACCGGTGGTGGCCCAGCGGCCGGGTGATTCGTCATCGAGAACGAAGACGGGCAGCACCGGTCGTCCGCTCTGCAGCGCCGCGGCCAGGGCGGCGTGGTCGGACAGGCGCAGGTCGTTGCGGAACCACAGGATGACCGGCCCCATGCTTGGAAGCCCCGTGCTCGGAAGCCCCATGCTTGGAAGCCCGGTCGCTGGACGCCCGGTCATCGGTGGCCCAGCCATCGGCGGCCCAGCCATCGGCCGCCCGGCGGGGTCACGACCGGCGTTCCGCGGCTGGCCGGCCGCATCGGACTACCGGTTCATCCCGCGAACCGCCTCCACCACCGCCGCCGTCACCTCCCGGGTGGTCGCCTTGCCGCCCAGGTCGGGAGACAGGATGCCGTTGGCGCATACCTGCTCGACCGCGCGCATCAGCAGTGCTGCCGCCGGCTTCTCGTCCAGGTGCTCCAGCATCATCGCCGCGGTCCAGAAACTGGCCACCGGGTTGGCGATGCCCTTGCCCGTGATGTCGAACGCCGACCCATGGATCGGCTCGAACATCGAGGGGGACCGCCGCTCGGGGTCGATATTGCCGGTCGGCGCGATGCCCAGCGATCCGGCCAGCGCGGCCGCCAGGTCCGACAGGATGTCGGCATGCAGGTTGGTGGCGACCACCGTGTCGATCGAGCGCGGTTTCATGACCATGCGCATGGTCATCGCGTCGACCAGCTCCTTGTCCCAGGTCACATCGGGATAGTCGTGCGAGACCAGGGACGCGATCTCGTCCCAGAACACCATGCCGTGCTTCTGCGCGTTCGACTTGGTGACCACGGTCAGGTGCTTGCGCGGGCGGGACCGGGCGATGTCGAAGGCGCAGCGCATGATCCGCTCCACCCCGCGGCGGGTGAAGATCGCGACCTCGGTGGCCACTTCCTCGGGCAGGCCGCGATGGGTGCGCCCGCCCTGCCCGGCATACTCGCCTTCCGAGTTCTCGCGCACGATCACCCAGTCCAGATCGCCCGGTCCGGCATTGCGCAGCGGGGACGTGACACCGGGCAGGATGCGCGTGGGACGGACATTGGCGTACTGGTCCAGCCCCTGGCAGATCTGCAGGCGCAGCCCCCACAGCGACACGTGGTCGGGGATGTTCGGATCGCCGACCGCGCCGAAATAGATCGCATCCGCGGTGCGCAGCCAGGCCAGCGCGTCGGCCGGCATGAACACCCCGTGCTTGCGGTAGTAGTCCGACCCCCAGTCGTAATGCGCGACATCCAGCGTGAACCCGCCATCGCGCGCGGCGACGGCGTCCAGCACCTCCAGCCCGGCCGAGATCACCTCGGGCCCGATGCCGTCGGCGGGGATGGAGGCGATGCGAAGCTTGCGGGTCATGGCACGTTTCCTCGGTGCTGTTGCCGCTGTGGTAGCGCCGGCGAGGCCGGGAACCAAGCCGTTGTTTGCGATATCATCCGGGGATGAAGCGAATGGCATCCTCCCGTCCCGCTTCCACCACCCCGATCGCCGCCGCCTCCAGCCCGGCATCCCGCAGCGCGTCCAGGCAGCGGATCGCCTGGTCCGGCGGAATGCCCCCCAGCAGCCCGCCCGAGGTCTGCGGATCGGTCAGCAGCGCCACCTCCGGCCCGCCGGCGGATGGCGGCAGGCGGCGGCGATTATCGGGCGCCAGCGTGCTCTCGATCCCCTGCGCGGCGAGTTCCAGCGCGCCGGGCAGCGCGGGCAGGTTGGCCAGGCGCAGCGCGGCCGACACGCCCGATGCCGTCAGCATCTCGCTCAGATGCCCGATCAGCCCGAACCCCGTGACATCGGTGCAGGCAATCGCCCCATGGCGCGCCAGCAGGGCGGCGGCGGCGGCGTTGGTCGACCGCATCGACGCGATCGCCGCCTGCAGCCAGGCCGCCCGTGCCAGTCCGCGCATATGCCCGGCCAGCACGATCCCGGTGCCCAGCCGCTTGGTCAGGATCAGCGCATCACCCGGGCGCAGGCGTGATTTCAGCAGCAGCCGGCCGGGATCGACCAGGCCGGTGACGGCGAAACCCAGTGCCATCTCGGCCGCCTCGGCGGTGTGCCCGCCGACCAGCGAGCAGCCATCGGCGTTCAGCACCTCGGTCGCCCCGCGCAGCAGGGCGGACAGATCGGCCCGCATCTTGCCGGACTCGGCGAAGGGCATCGCGGCAACGGCGAGCGCGGTCCAGGGATGCGCGCCCATCGCATGCAGGTCCGACAGGGCGTGCGCGGCGGCGATCTGGCCGAAGACATAGGGATCGTCGATGAAGGCACGGAAATGGTCGGCCGATTGCACCAGCAGCTTGCCGGCGGGTGGGCGCAGGACGGCGGCGTCCTCGGCATGGGCCAGGGCGATCGGCATGTCCGGACGCGTGGAGACCGGCAGGGTGGCCAGGGCGCCGGCCAGTACCTCGGCCCCGACCTTGGCGCCACAGCCGCCGCAGCGCATCGGGTCCGCCGGGTCGGGCGCCATGCGCATGTCCTGGTACATCGCCATCCAGTGCCGGTCGATGCGGTCCTTCCAGCGCCAGGCCCATGCGCCGCTCGCGGCCAGGCCGTTGCGCCAGGCCACCGCGCGGCCATTGCCCAGGCCCAGCAGCACCAGCGCATCGCGCTGCGGCCGCCAGGGCTTCAGCGCCTGCTTGCGTGCCGCCCGCCGCAGGTTGCCGGCCAGCGGCGCCCCCGCGCGCACGGCCCAGACGCCGGCCTTGGGGCGCGGGTTCCCCTCCAGCGCCGCGCAGTCGCCGGCGGCGAAGACGGCATCGTGGCTGATGCTGCGCAGCGTCGGGTCGACGCGGATGCAGCCGGTGCCGTCGCAGGCCAGGCCGGAATCCGCCAGCAACCCGGGCCCGCGCACGCCGGTCGCCCACAGCACCGCACCGACATCCAGGAAGCTGCCGTCCGACAGCGGCAGGCGCCCGTCGCGCGGGGCCTCGGCCCGCACGCCCGATGCCAGCTCCAGCCCGGCCTCGACCAGCGCCGCCCGTACGGCCCGCCGAGCGGGGGCGGGGGCACCGGAAAGGGGTTCGGGGGTTTGCGAGACGAGGGCGAGGCGGAACCGGCCGCCGAAGCGGGCGGCCAGGGCGAGGGCCAGCTCCACCCCGGCCGGCCCGCCGCCGACCACGGCGATGCGCGCGCCGTCGGGCAGTTCGGCTTCCAGTGCGGCCAGCCGATCCAGGAACCGCCCGATCGGCTTCACCGCCAGCCCGCCATCGTCGGGCATGTCCGGCACGCCGCCGACATCCACCGACAGCAGGTCAAACCCGATATCGGGCCGTCCGGCCACGGCGATGCTGCGCCCGGGCAGGTCGATGGCGGTCGCCTCGGCCAGGATCAGCCGGGCGCCGGCGTTGGCGGCCAGGGGGGCGAGGTCGATATGCGCCTGCTGGTGCGTGTAGTCGCCGCGGATCAGGCCCGGCAGCATGCCGGAGTAGGGCGTCTCCGCTTCCCGCCCGATCAGCGTCAGGCGCACGCCTGGCTCGGGGCGCATGGCGAACTGCCGCAGCACCTCGACATGGGCGTGGCCCGCCCCCAGCAGGACGATGTCGGTCTGGATCGGTCCGGTCGGTCGCATCGCACCACCTTACGGGCTTGAAGCGAGTCGCGCCGCGGGAGGAGGATGTCCGCATGACCTGGTCCATTCTCGCCCGCGATCCCGCCACCGGCGCCATCGGCGCGGCCGTGGCGACCCGTTTCTTCGCCGTCGGTGCCCTGGCCATCCATGTGGAGGGGCGCGCCGGCGCGCTCGCCACGCAGGCGCTGATCAACCCGATGTATGCGGTGCAGGGGATGCCGATGCTGCGCGCGGGGCAGGCGCCGGATGCGATCATCGGCGCAGTGCTGGCCGCCGACGCGGGGCGGGCGCATCGCCAGATCCACATCCTGGACGCGACCGGGCGCATCGCCGCCCATACCGGTGCGCACTGCGTGACCTGGTGCGGATCGGTGCGCGGGGTGGATGTGTCGGTCGCCGGCAACATGCTGGCCGGACCCGCCGTGGTGGAACACACCATGGCCGCCTTCTCCGCCGCCACCGGGCCGCTGGCCGAACGGCTGCTGGCGGGGCTGGAAGCCGGGGAAGCCGCGGGCGGTGACAAGCGCGGCAAGCAATCGGCGGCGCTGCGGGTCTGCACCCACGATCCCTATCCCGACATCGATATCCGCGCCGACGACCATCCGGACCCGCTGCGCGAACTGCGCCGGCTGCTGTCCGTCAGCCGCGAGCGCTTCGCCGTCTTTCGCCGCTTCCTGCCCGGCGCCGACAGCCCGTGCGGCGTGTTCGACCGCGCCGTGATCGACGCCGCCATCGCCCGGGACGGCCGCGGCGCCGGGGAAGCCTAGCCGCCGCTTTGCCTCCTTGGCCCGCGCCGTCGTAAACAGGCGGTATCAGCCAGGGACACGCCATGACCCGAATCGCCTATGTCAACGGACGCTACCATCCGCGCGCCGAAGCGATGGTCGATATCGAGGATCGCGGCTATCAGCTCGCCGACGGCGTCTACGAGGTCGTGCATCTGTATGGCGGGCGCCTGGTCGACGAGGACCTGCATCTGGACCGGCTGGACCGGTCGCTGCGCGAACTCCGCCTGCCGCAGCCCATGACCCGCGCGGCCCTGCGCCATGTGCTGATGGAGGTCGCGCGCCGCAACCGCCTGCGCGACGGCCTGATCTATATGCAGGTCACGCGCGGCGTGGCGCGGCGGGAGCATGCGTTCCCCTCGCAGCCGATCCCCCCGTCATTCGTCGTCACGATCCGCCGGGTTCCGCCATTCCCCACCGACGTGACGAAGAACACCGGCACCGCCATCACCCATCCCGACCTGCGCTGGGCGCGCTGCGACATCAAGTCCACCGGGCTGCTGCCCAATGTGCTGGCGCGGCAGGCGGCGCGCGAACAGGGCGCGACCGAGGCGATCCTGATCGATGCCGACGGCATGGTGACCGAGGGTGCGGCCACCAGCTTCTGGATCGTCGACAGGGACGGCGTGCTGCGCACCCGCCCGCTGGACAACGCGATCCTGCCCGGCTGCACCCGCGGCGCGCTGGCGGCCCTGCTGCACCAGGACGGCATCCCGTTCGTGGAATCGCGCTTCAGCGAACAAGACATGCGCGACGCGCGCGAGGCGTTCATCACCGGCGCCACCACATTCGTAAAGCCGATCCTGCGCATCGACGGCGCCCCCGTCGGTGACGGCACCGTCGGCCCGGTCGCGCGCCGCCTGTTCGACATCTTCGCCCGCCACGTGAAGGGCGGGCCTCGCAACGCCGCCTGAGGGAAGGAAACCACACCCATGCAAATCGGATTCAACCTGCCGGTCAGCGGGCCGATGGCATCGCCCGCCACCATGGCGCAGGTCGCCCGCCTCGGCGAATCGCTGGGCTTCGACTACCTGACGCTGACGGACCATGTCGCGCTGCCCGACACCTCCACCCCCGGCTATCCGTATTCGGAAAGCGGCGAGTTCTACTCCCCCGATCCGGGCCACCGGATGGAGCAGCTAACCGCCACCGCCTGGGTCGCCGCCAAGACCGAGACGATCCGCCTGGTGCTGGCCGTGCTGGTGGTGCCGCATCGTCCGGCGGTGGTGGCGGCGAAGCAGCTTGCCACGATCGACGTGCTGTCCGGCGGGCGGCTGGCGGTGGGCATCGGCGCCGGCTGGCTGAAGCCGGAGCTGGAAGCCGTCGGCACCACGCCGTTCGCCGAACGCGGCAAGGTGACGGATGAGTTCATCGACGCGTTCCGCGCGATCTGGACCCAGGAACGCCCGGTCTTCCACGGCAAATACACCCATATCGAGGGCCTGCTGGTCGATCCCAAGCCGGTGCAGAAGCCGCATCCGCCGATCTGGGTCGGCGGCGAAAGCGGCCCGTCGATGCGGCGCGCGGCGCGGATCGGCGATGCCTGGTACCCGATCGGCACCAACCAGGCGAACATGCTGGACACGCTGCCGCGGCTGGAGGCAGGCATCGCGCGCCTGCGCACGCTGACGGCCGAGGCCGGACGCGACCCGAACGCGGTGGGCGTGGTGTATCGCGTGAAGCGCTTCGCGTATGCGGCGCCGCCCGCCACGGATGGCAACCGCCGCCTGTTCACCGGCACGCTGGCGGACACGATCTCGGACGCCAGGGCGCTGAAGGCGATGGGGGTGACCGCGATCGATTTCGACTTCGAGGGCCGTGAAGCCGAGAAGTCGATGGCCGCGATGCGCGCCTTCCGCACCGATGTGATGGACCGGCTGTGACCTGACCGATGGCGGGTGCCCGCCCCTTGGCACCCGTCCCTTGGCACCCGCGAGTCGTTCCGTTCTTGCCTCGGCCCGGTGCTTGGGGATAAGAACAAAATATGAACAATATCGCCGATCCCGCAACCTGGGCCGAACAGCTGCGGATCGGCGGGCAGGCGGGGCTGGCGGAGGAAGCGGCGCGGCAGGCGGTGCGCCGGTTCCCGGACCGGGCGGCGGCGCATAACGCGCTGGGAATGGCGCAGCATGATCTGAACCGGCTGGAGGAAGCGGCCAACAGCTTCCGCGGCGCGCTGCACCACGATCCGTCCTTCGCGCCGGCCTGGATCAACCTGGGCCTGGTGCGCCACAAGCAGGGTGCTCTGGCCGATGCCGAATCCTGCCATCGCACGGCGCTGCGCCTGGGCGCCGATCCCTCGGTGGTCGGGGCCAATCTGGGCCTGGCGCTGCTGGAGCAGGGCCGCCCCGAGGAAGCCGAACCGGCCTGTCGCGCCGCCCTGGGCGGGCCGGCGGACGCGGCGGCGCGGATCAACCTGGCGATGACGCTGCTGCTGATGGGCCGGTATGCCGAGGGGTGGGCGGCCTATGAGGCGCGATACGATCCCGCCGCCCTGCCTGCGCCGGCGCTGACCGGGCTGGCGCAGGCGGTCGGGCGCACCGTGCTGGTGCAGGCGGAGCAGGGGTTCGGCGACACGCTGCAATTCTGCCGTTACGTGACGCTGCTGGCCGAGGCCGGCGCGCGGGTGGTGCTGCGGGTGCCCGGGGCGCTGCGGCGGCTGCTGTCGGTGCGGCCCGCGACCGTCAGCGGCGATGACGATCCGCT
>CAYZKM010000081.1:0-12793 GCA_964478525.1 uncultured Bifidobacterium sp. | reverse complement strand
GCCTGGGCATCGGGCAGGCGGCGTCGCTGTATACCACGTTGACCATCGGTGATGGCATCGTCAGCCAGATTCCGGCGCTGATCGTCAGCCTGGGCGCCGGCATGCTGGTGTCGAAGGGATCGACCCATGGTTCCACCGACAAGGCCTTCATCGGCCAGCTGGGCGGGCATGCCAAGCCGCTGTTCCTGGCCGCGGGCCTGGCCGGCGGGTTCGCGCTGTTGCCGGGCCTGCCATTCCTGCCCTTTGCGGTGCTGGCCGCCGCCGCCGCCGGTGGCGCGCTGCTGGTCGGACAGGCGGCACAGACCCGGAAGAATGCCGCCGATACGGCCGCGCTGCAGGCCGAGGCGAATGCCGCCGCCAAGGAGGAACCCATCAACGAGCTGATGCGTATCGACGACATCCGTATCGAGCTTGGCATGGCGCTGGTGCCCCTGACCTCGGCGCCGGCCGGTGGGCTGACCGAGAAGATCCGCAAGCTGCGCCGTTCGATCGCGCTGGACTATGGCTTCCTGCTGCCGGCCGTGCGCATCAAGGACAACATGGATCTGGATCCGGGCGAATACTCCCTGCAGATCCAGGGCGTCGAAGTTGCGCGTGAAACGATGCTGCCGCACAAGCTGCTGGCGTTCTCGCCCGAAGGCCGGCCGCTGACCATCATCGGCCAGGATGCGCGCGAGCCGTCGTTCCACATCCCCGCCCGCTGGATCGATCCGAACCAGCGCCAGGAAGCGACCACGCAGGGCCTGACGGTGGTGGATGTCGAGACCGTGCTGACGACGCACCTGTCGGAAACCGCCAAGACCAACATGAGCCAGCTGATGTCCTATGCGGCGACGCAGAAGCTGCTGGCCGGCGTCGCGACCGAACACCAGAAGCTGGTTCAGGATCTGGTGCCCGGCCTGATCACCACCAGCACGGTCCAGAAGGTGCTGGCCAATCTGCTGGCCGAGCGGGTGTCGATCCGGCATCTGCCGCTGGTGCTGGAAGCGATGCACGAAGCGGCCGGCAACACCCGCAACGTGCGGCTGATGACCGAGCATGTGCGTGCCCGCCTGGCGCTGCAGATCTGCAAATCCGTCACCGGTCCCGATGGTTTCATTCCGGTGATGCCGCTGTCGCCGGAATGGGAACGCGAGATCAACGAGGCCATCATCATCGATGGCGAACAGCGCAGCTTCGTGCTGGCGCCGTCCCGGGTGCAGGAATTCGTGCAGGTCGCGCGCGCGCGCCTGGCCTCGGCGTCCGGTCGTGGCGCCTGGCCGGCGATCCTGACCAGCGCCGAGGCTCGCCCGTTCGTGCGCGCCCTGATCGAGCGGATCAATCCCACGATCTCGATCCTGTCGCATGCCGAGATTCATCCGCACAGCCGCCTGCGTACCATCGAGCAGATCTGATCCCATGGTCCAACTGACTCTATCAGGCTGGTTCTCGCTGGAAGTACTGCGCGCATTGCTGGTGTTCGTCCGGATCGGCGCGGCCATGATGCTGCTGCCGGGCTTCGGTGAACCGGCGGTGCCCGTGCGCATCCGTGTGCTGGTCGGTCTGGCGATGGGTGCCGCGGTGTCTCCCGTGGTCGCGGGCATGCCGGAGCAGGTGCCGCCCGCGGCGGGTGTCGCGGTTGCCGTCATCGCCGAGGCGCTGAGCGGGGCGATCATTGGCGTCGTCTGCCGGACATTGATTTCGGCGGTAACCACGGCGGGACAGCTGATCAGCCAGAACATCGGCATGACCAACATCTTCGCGGCCGGTGTGTCGATCGACCAGTCGGCGACGATCGGTGCGGCGATCTATGCCGGGATCATCGCGGTGATGTTCGCCTCGGGCGGCTATCATTCGATGCTGCGCGGCCTGGTCGAGAGCTATCAGCTGCTGCCACCCGCGCAGTTCCCGTCGGCCACTATCAGCGCGCATGTGGTGATCATGGCCGGATCGAAAGCACTGCGCCTGGCCGCGCAGATCGCGCTGCCGTTCCTGGTGCTGGCGATGCTGTTCAATGCGTCGCTGGCGGTGATCAACCGCGCGCTGCCGGCGATTCCGGTTTTCATGCTGGCCAACCCGGTGCTGGTGGTGCTGGGGCTGTATCTGCTGGCCGCCACGGTGCCCGGCATCCTGGACACGGCGCTGGCCGACTGGCCCGACGTCGTCGGCCTGCTGCACTAGAAGGTCACGGCCATGTCCGAGGCTGACGGCCAGGAAAAGACACTCGACGCCAGCGCCAACAAGCTGAAGCAGGCGCGCGATGACGGCGATGTCGCGGTATCGCGCGAAGGCGCGGTCGCCGGCGTCTACCTGGCCGCACTGCTGGGATCGGTGCTGTTCGGCCCGTCGATCCTGCGCAGCATCGGCGATCTGCTGCTGCCGCTGATGGACATGCCCGACGGTTTCCTGGACTTGAACGAAGCCGGGCTGGAAGCCGCCGGGCGTTCGGCGCTGTGGGCGGTGGGCATGGCACTGGTGCCGTTCTTCGCGCTGGCGATCATGGGTGCGCTGGTGCCGTATGTCCTGCAGAACGCCATTACGGTGTCGGCGAAGCGGATCATGCCGAAAGGGTCGCATCTGTCGCCGCGCAGCGGGTTCAAGCGCATCTTCAGCCAGCGCGCGCTGTTCGAGTTCGCCAAGAGCCTGGCGAAGATGATCGCGGTCGGTTTCACCTGCTGGTTCGTATTGCGGCCGCTGTTCGCCGAATCGGTCAGCCTGGTATCGGCTGACCCGGCGGTGCTGCCCGGCCTTGTCGGTTCATCGATGACGGCCGTGCTGATGGTGGCGACGCTGGTGGCCGCGGTGATCGCGGGTATCGACATGCCGTATCAACACTGGTCCTATCGCCAGCGCCTGCGCATGAGCGTGCAGGAAATGCGCGACGAGATGAAGTCCACCGACGGTGATCCGCACATCAAGATGCGCCAGCGCCGGATCCGGCAGGACCGGCTGCGCAACCGCATGATGCTGGATGTGCCGGGCGCGACGGTTGTGGTGACGAACCCGACGCATATTTCGGTGGCCCTGCGGTACGAACGTGGGAAGGACCCGGCCCCCGTGGTGGTGGCCAAGGGGGCCGACCACATCGCGCTGCGCATCCGCGAGATCGCCGCAGCCAACGGCGTGCCGATCATGGAGAACAAACCGCTGGCCCGCGCGCTGCACAAATCGGTCGAGGTCGGGCAGGTGATCCCGCAGGAGCACTTCGAGGTTGCGGCCAAGATCATCAGCGTGGTGCTGGGGAAGGCCGGGCGTCCGCGGGGCTAGAGCATGATCACGCTGAGCGGAATCGTGGCAGCGTGTGAATCATGCGATCAAACAAAAAGATAGGGCGCGCTGATCGGTTACGGTCAGCCGGAGAGCGCGCTAGCCAGCCGGTATCGGAAATGCCGCCGGCGGCGTTGCCTGGCAGCCTGCCAGGCGATCGGGGCGGCATCGGCGCCGCCCCGTGATGGTTACGGACGGAACGGAGAACGCTGGCGCTCCAGCTCTCGCGTGATGTTGGCGGCCACGTCCGGGTCCATCGACGCCAGCACCGGGCCGGCCAGACGCGTATCCAGCCGCCGCAGGATCGCCGCCGCCTTGGCCACGTCCAGCTTCGCCAGGATCGCACCGGCCTGCGCCGGCTTCATGTTCGAATACAGCCCCGCCAGCAGAGTCAGGTCGGCGTCGGCCTTGTTCGTTTCGTGCGTAATCAGCTTCTCGACCTCGTTGCGCAGCGCATTCATCGCGCTGATCTCCTTGCGCGCCAGCATCTCGGCAGCGGCAATCTGGGATTCGCGCAGGTCCAGCTCGCGTTCCCGCCGCTCCAGCACGGCACGCCGCCGAGCGATCTCGCCCAGCGCGCGGCTGTCGGTGGACGGGTCGTCACGCGATGCAGCACCGGGGGAAGGCGGCGGCGCGGCGGCGGCGGGCGGCGGTGGGGCGGGTACGGTCACGGCTGCCTGCGCCACACCGCCGATGACCGGACCGCAGGCGATCAGCATCGCCATGGCAATCAAGCCGGGTCCGGAATGGCGGCAGCGGCGGGAAGTCGGGTCGGCATGGGCAGAATGCGTGCCCGGCACTTGAAAATGGGTCATCGAAATTCCTCGGATTCTCCGAAGGGGGGGCCGTTTCAGGCCCAAAGAGGGGAGTCGTTCGTCAATCGCCGCTCATCGACCCGCAACGCGATATTCCCATCCTGCTCGGCGATCAGCGCCCGCAGCAGCAGCAGGTCGTTGCAGAAGATATCGATGGGCTGATCCGGCCGATGGTCCAGCAGCAGGCGGGACCCGACCTTCCAGCTCAGGACCTCGGTGGTGGAAATCGGACGCCGTTCGATCACCGCCCGCAGCGACACTTCAGTGTGCGGCAGGACGGTGCCCAGATGCGAACGCCACATCGGGTCGCCGCCATGCTTCTTGCCGACGAACTCCTCGACCAGCTGGTCGCGCACCGTGTCGAAGCTGGAATAGGGGATCACGAAATCGATGTGACCGCCGCGATGCTCCATCGCCACCTCGGCACGAAACATCAAGGACACGGCGGACAGTTTGGAAATGGCGGCATAGGACGGGGTCGTCTCGAACCGCTCCAGCACGAACTCGACATCGCCCAGGATCTCGAACGCCTGCTTCATCTCCCTGGCGATCACTTCCTGCACCAGGCGCTCGATGAAGGTGCGCTCGATTGCGGTATAGGGCCGGCCCTCGATCGGGGCGCCGCGGTTGCGCCGCCCGCCCAGCAGGATGTCCATCGACGCCGTGATCAGCTTGGGGTCCAGCGCGGCCAGGCAGTACCCGTCCCACGGTTCGATCCGCAGCACCGCGATCATCGCCGGCAGCGACACGGAATCGAGGAAGTCCTTCAACCGGCACGGCTGGATGCGGTCGATGCTGACCTCGGCATTGTCACCGGTGAAACCACGCATGCCCACCGTCATCGCCTGCGCCAGGCGGTCGATCATGATGTTCAGCGTGGGCATCCGGTCGATGCCGACGACGACATCGCCGATCAGAGCTTCCAGCCCGCGGCGCTTCGAGTCGTCATGCTCCGATGGGGCGGTGTCGCCGAACAGGCTGTCGATATCGCTCTGGTCCAGCGACCGCTCGACCGTGCCCCAGTCGGCAAGGTCGCCGTCTTCTTCGGGCTCGCCGGTCATGCCACCACCAGGCTGGTGACCAGGACATCACGCACGACCTCGGTGCCCAGGATCAGGTTCAGCCGCCGGAACAGGTCGCCGCGGATGCGATCGATCGCCATCGCATTGTCGATGTCGCTGTCGCCCAGCGTCCGCAGATAGGTCAGCAGCGCGTCATACACCCGCGGCGTCAGGATATCGGGTGGGGGCAGGTCGTGTCCCGTCTTCATCAATTCCAGCGAAATGCGAATCCGCAATTGCCTTGTCTGCCCGCCATTGGGCAGCGTGACCGCCATTTCCGCCAGGTCGACGAAGACCGGGCGAGGTACCACGGGCGCGGAATGCGCGTCTTCCTTCGCCGCGGTCATGCCGTGAATCTTCTCGGACACGCCGGGCACCAGGAAATAGGCGGCGGCCGCCCCGCCCAGAAGCAGGGGGATGACCGAGATGCCGATCAGCAGGCCGAGCTTGCGCTTTTTCTTTGGTGAGGTTTCGCCGCCCTCGGTGGACGGGTCGGTGGAAGGTGTCGTCGACATGGCATTCCTAATTTCTTCAGAAGCGCGCTCGGGCGTCCGTGGCTACCGCGAAACGGTGGCTGTCTTCTGACAACCGGGATCGATCCCGCGCATGCAGCCCTATACGATAATTTGCGAATTGACGGCAACCGAATAATACGTATAACCATGCGGCGACGGGCGCCTTTGGCAGGTGTCTGGCCTCCACCTGCAGAAAGCAGTTTGCGAACTATGGATCAATTGGCCGGTCTCAAGCAGGCTCTTGCCCGGATAGGGCTTGCGAAACTTGGAGTCATGGGGGCGGTTGCGGCGGCAACGCTGCTGCTGCTGGTCTGGGTCGCCTCTTTTTCGGTCGAATCCAAGGGCCTGCTCTATGCGGGGCTCGATCTCACCGAGTCTGCGAAAATAGGACAACGCCTGGATGAGATGAAGGTCCCCTACGAAGTCCGTGGGGATGGTTCCTCGATCCTGGTGCCGGCCTCGCAGGTCGCGCGGATCAGAATGACGCTCGCAGCCGCGGGCCTGCCCAACCAGTCCGGCGTGGGGTACGAGCTGCTGGACCAGCAATCCCCGATGAACATGACCTCGTTCATGCAGCGTGTGCAGCGCCTGCGCGCGCTGGAAGGCGAAATGGCCCGCACGATCGTGACGATGGGCGGGGTGCGCACCGCGCGGGTCCATATCGTGCTGCCCGAGCGTGAAAGCTTCTCGCGGGAGGCGCCAAAGGCCACCGCCTCGGTCGCCATCACCATGAAAGGACCAGGCCGGCTCGCGATCGCGCAGGCCTCGGCGATCCGCCTGCTGGTCGCCGGCGCCGTGCCCGGGCTGACGCAGGAAAGCGTCACCGTCCTTGACTCGGCCGGCATCGTGATTGCCTCGGACAGCGCCGGGGAATCGATGGTCTCCGGCCGCCTGGCCGAGATGAAGACCACCCGCGAACAGGCGCTGCAGCGCGCGGTGACCGATATGCTGGAACCGCTGGTCGGCCATGGCAAGGTGCGTGTCGCCGCCACGGTCGACCTGGAATCCGCCCGCGAAATCTCGCGGGAGGAGAAGTTCGACCCGATGTCGCAGGTCGAGCGGTCGAAGCAGGTGCAGGTCGACCAGGAGAACTCGGACGAGACCAAGCCGCGCGATCCCGTGTCGGTCGGGCAGAACGTGCCCAATCAGAACCCGGGGCAGGGCGGGGCGTCCGGCAAGACCACATCCTCGAACAGCCGCAACGGCCAGACCATCAACTACGAGATCAGCTCGGTCCGCAGCGAGCGGATTCGCGAGGCCGGCGATGTCAAACGCATGACCATCGCGGTCGTGGTCGACGGGCTGAACGACGGCAAGGGCGGCTTCCGCGCGCGTCCGCAGGAGGAGCTGGCCCGCTTCTCGGAGTTGATCCAGGCTGCGGTCGGGTATGATGCGAAACGTGGTGACAGAATCACTGTCGAAGCCATGCAGTTCCTGCCCGGCGAGGTGCCGGGTGGCGTCGCCGAAGCCGAGGTGACCACGCCTATGTATTCCATCATGCCGCTGGTCGCGGTGGGGCTGCTGGTCGTGGTGCTGGTCGGCGGGCTGCTGATGATGATGCAGATGCGCAACCGCCATCGCCTGGAACTCGCCCGGATGGGTGGCTCGCTGACCACGATCATGGGTGGCGAGCACCGGGTGGTGACCGCCGACGGCACGGTGACCACCACGGCGCTGACGACGCTGTCGCCCGAACAGCGCGTGGCGCTGATGCAGCAGCAGGGCCCGCGCCTTGCCGCTGATGGCGCCAGCCCGCTGGATGCCGAGGCGATGGCGGTCGAGGACGGTGTCGACACGCGGAACCTGCCGCTGGTGGCCCTGTTCGACCTGATCGACTCGCGTCCGGACGAGGCGCTGGCCGTCATCCGCGGCTGGATCGAGGGGGTTGAAGCCTGATGCGCCCGTTCATCCCCCCCACGCTGCGCTCGTTCGAGCTGCCCGCGACGGCCGATCCCGTCGACCAGCACGCGCCGGTCCGCGCCGAGGCCTATACCGATGGCTACAATGCCGGCCTGCATGACGGTCATGCCGCCGGGATGGCGGAAGGCCAGGCCCTGGTTCGTGCCTCGGCCGATGCCGAGCTGGCCCGGATGCGCGGCCTGCTGGACGAACAGGGTGCGCGCCAGGCGGTGGCGGCCGCGCTGGCTCGGCTGACCGGGCAGCGCGACTCGGACCTGGCGGCGATGGCCGAGGCGGCCCGCACCGCGATGGCCGAGGCGTTGCAGCAGGTGTTCCCGGTGTTTCTGCGAAGTGCCATGGGTGCGGAAGTTGCCACCCTGGTCACCGAGGCCGCCGCCGCCCGCGCGCCGGAGCAGCTGACGCTGCGGGCGGCGCAGGCCACGCTGGATGCCGTGCTGGCGCAGGACCTGCCCGAGGCGCAGCGCGCCAGGATCACCCTGGTGGCGGTGCCTGATCGCCCGCCGGGCTGGGCCGAGATCGCCTGGACCGGCGGCGGCCTGACTTTCGATCCGGACGCCCTGCTCTGGCAGGTCTCCGACATTCTTTCCCCCAGCCAACCCGTTGCAAAGGATGCTGCCAATGACTGACTCGGCCACCGCAATCAACGAAGACCGGCTCGCCTCGGTCATGGACATTCCCGTCACGCTGACGGTGGTCCTGGGCGAGAAGACCATCCCGCTGGGCAAGCTGTATGCGCTCAGCCGCGGGTCGGTCATCGAGATGGAGCGCAAGGTCGGCGAACTGGTCGACATCTTCGTCAACAACCGCCTGGTCGCCCGTGGCGAGGTGCAGCTGACCGACGAGGGCCGCCTGGCCGTGTCGCTGTCGGAAATCGCCTCGGCCGGCGTCGCCTGAACACCCCATGACGGAAAGGACCGGCAGAATGCCGCACCCTTCGTCCCGGATCTGCCGCATGACGGTGACCACGGGGCTGCTTGCCCTGGCACCGGCGGCCGGCTGGGCACAGAACGTATCGCTGTCGCTGTCGCCCACCGGCGGCGAGAGCTTCGCGACCAACGCCATCGGCATCCTGGCGCTGACCACGATCCTGGCGCTGGCGCCCGGCTTGCTGATGGTCGGCACCGCCTTCACGCGCCTGGTGGTCGTGCTGTCGATGCTGCGCACCGCGCTGGGCCTGCAGCAGACGCCGCCCAACAGCGTGATCATCGGGCTGGCTTTGTTCCTGACCGGCACGATCATGGCTCCGGCGTTCGAGAACGCCTATCGCGAGGCGCTGGTGCCGATGCTGAACGGCGCGATTTCAGAGGAGCAGGCGCTGGACAAGGCGGTGAAGCCGTTCCGCGCCTTCATGGAAGCCAACACGTCCGACAAGGACCTGGCGCTGTTCATCGACCTGACCGGGTGGAAGCCGCCGCCGGTGGACCCCGTGGCGGATCCCGTGGCGGACGCCGAGCGGGCGGGGGAACGGCTGGGTGCGATCCCGGCGCTGAAGGCGCCGCGGCCCGGTTCGGTCTCGACCGGCACTCGCGCGCAGGTGCCGCTGCATACCCTGGCCTCGGCGTTCCTGGTCAGTGAGCTGTCCAAGGCGTTCCAGATCGGCTTCCTGCTGTTCCTGCCGTTCCTGGTCATCGACATGGCGGTCTCGGCCATCCTGATGGGCATGGGCATGATGATGCTGCCCCCGGTGATCGTCAGCCTGCCCTTCAAATTGATCTTCTTTGTGCTCGTCGGCGGCTGGGAGCTGGTGGCGGGCTCGCTGGTGCGGAGTTTTTCGGGATGACCACGGCAGACGCGAAGCCCGACCCCTGGGCGATGAAGCTGAAGGGCGCGCCGCCGACCCAGGTTGCCGTGCGCCGCTCGCGCACCGTCGACAAGGCCGCCATCATCGTGATGGCGCTGGATGACGAACGGTCCAAGCGCCTGGTTTCCCGCCTGCGCGAGGACGAGATCCGCCGGCTGTCGGGCGCGATGGCGCGCCTGGGCCGTGCCAACCTGGTCACGGTGGAGCAGACGATCGCCGAGTTCCGGGCCGAGATCGGGCGGACCTGCAACATCGTCGGCGGCATGGAAGCGGCCGAGAAGATGCTGCGCATGATGTTGCCGCCGGACAAGGTGTCCGAGATCATGGACGAGATCCGTGGTCCGAATGGCAAGAATATCTGGGAGAAGCTGGGCCATATCCAGCCGCAGACGGTCGCCGGGTATCTGCGCAACGAGTATCCGCAGACGGCGGCGGTGATCCTGACCAAGCTGCCCACGCCGCAGGCGGCCAAGGTGCTGCGCTTCCTGCCCAACAAGGTCGCCGCCGACATCGCGCTGCGCATGGTGCGGATGAACAGCATCCAGCGCACCGTGCTGACCGATATCGAGGAGACGCTGAAGCGCGAGTTCACCAGCGAATTGTCGCGGGCGTATGAGCGGGACAGCACCTCGATCGTGGCCGAGATGCTCAACCGGTCCGACCAGGAGGTCGTGGATCGCATCCTGGCCGCGCTGGAGGAGAAGGAGCCGCAGGCGGCCGCCCGTATCCGGCGCATCATGTTCACCTTCGAGGATCTGCGCCGTATCGATCCGCTGACCTTCGGGCTGCTGATCGCCGAGATCCCGGCCGAACGCCTGCCCCTCGCGCTGGCGAATGCGTCGGACGAGCTGCGGGCGCTGTTCGTGTCGCAGATGTCGGAACGCGCGCGGAAGATGCTGGAAGAGGAAATGGAAAGCATGGTCCCGCCGCGGCGCAAGCAGATCGAGGAGGCGCAGTCCGACATCATCGGCATTGCCAAGCGCCTGATCGACGAGGGCCGGATCGTGGTCATGGAGCAGGAGGAGGAGATCTCGCCGGACGGTGAGTTCCAGTGACCGCCGATTCAATCGTGCGAAACATTATCCGCATTTGCTTGTTTGCGAAAAGCGGATGTAGTACGGTACAGCCCTGCCTTCCCTCGAAAGCCGCGTAGTCATGAGCGCCCATCAGGATCAGAAGCGACCGATCATCATCAAGCGCCACGGCGGCCACCATGACGACGAGCATGGTGGCCAGTGGAAGGTGGCCTATGCCGACTTCGTGACGGCGATGATGGCGTTCTTCCTGATCATGTGGCTGTTGTCCTCGGCTTCGCAGCCCGAGCGGCAGATCATCGCCCAGTATTTCAACAGCACGTCGATGTTCGACATGCCGGCGGGCAGCGGCGTGCTGAATGGCGGCAAGGGCGTGATGGAGGGGGCCGATGTCAAGCCGATGCGTGGCGCCCCCAGTGCGCGCGATACCAACGAGAAGCCCGATCCCGCGAAAACCGAGCCGAACAAGACCGACACCACCAAGGTCGACACCACCAAGGTCGAGCGTGCGCCCGATGCGAAACGCAACCCGCCCATGCCTGTCCGCGACCGCGAGGAGCGTCAGCGCTTCGAGGCGTTGAAAGCCGAGCTGGAACAGATGATGGCGGGTGGGGAGTTGAAGAGCGTGGCGGGCAATATCGAGGTGACCATGACCTCGGAAGGGCTGCGCATCAACATCTTCGACCGTGACGGAGAACCGATGTTCGCCGCCGCCGGCATCGAGCCCACGCCGCGCCTGAAGAAGATCCTGGGCGTGATCGCCCAGGTGCTGGGCACCGTGCACAACGCCGTGATCCTGACCGGCCATACCGATGGCCAGGCCATGCAGCGCGGCAGCTACTCGAACTGGGAGCTGTCGGCCGATCGCGCCAACGCCGTCCGCCGCGGGCTGGTCGGTGCCGGGCTGCCGACCGACCGCTTCCTGCGGGTGGAAGGCCGGGCGGCGGGGGACCTGCTGATGCCGCAGGCCCCGAACGACCCGCGCAACCGGCGGATCGCCGTCACCATTCTGCGCGCCGATGTCGAACAGCAGCTTCGCGCCGCGCGCTGACCATTCATTTCTTACGATACGGGAATAGCAGACATGACAGTTTCCTCCTCGATCAATTCCGCCCTGTCCGGCCTGAATGCGCAGGCGGCGGCGCTGTCGAACATTTCGAACAACATCGCGAACGCCTCGACCGTCGGCTACAAGAAGGCCGAGACCGAGTTCGAGAGCATGGTCTATGGCGCCGCGGTTCCCGATTCCGGCGTGATCGGCGGCGTCGCCACCTCGACCCGCATGGATATCAGCGTCGCCGGCCAGTTGGAGAGCACCGGCGTGGCGACCGACATCGCCATCAACGGCCAGGGCTTCCTGGTGGTGAACAAGACCGCGGCGTCGAACGGCGAGTATCTGCTGACGCGCGCCGGTTCGTTCCGCCCCGACGCGAACGGCAACCTGGTCAATGCCGGTGGCTTCTACCTGCAGGGCCAGCCGCTGACCGCGTCGGGCACGGCGGTGTCGACCGCGGCCAGCATCGACGGGCTGTCGACCGTGAACGTGTCGAACCTGTCGGCGACGGCCGCACCCACCACGGCGCTGACCTTCAACGCCAACCTGCCGGCCAGCGAAACGTCATACAGCGCGACCACACCCGCCGCCCATACAAGCACCATGACGTACTACGATGCGCTGGGTACCGCGCAGACGCTGCGCTTCCAGTTCACGCCGACGCAGCCCGCCTCGGCCGGTGCCGCGCCGACCAACAGCTGGACGATGGACATCTTCGATACCGCCGCGACGTCGGGCGCCGCCATCGGTTCGGCGACCCTGGCGTTCAACGGTTCGGGCGCCGATGCCGGCACGCTGGCATCCGTCACTCCGGCTGGCGGCGGCGCCTATGACGCCACGACCGGCGCCTTCACCGTCACCAACGGCAATGGCATGGCGCTGCCGGTGGAGATCGGCATGCTGAACAGCGCGTCCGGCATGACGCAGTTCGACGGCGCCTACCAGACCACGCAGATGACGCAGAACGGCGCGGCGTACGGCACGCTGCAGGGCGTGACGATCGGCGATAACGGCATCGTCACCGCCGGGTTCTCGAACGGCACCACGCGGCCGATCTACCAGCTGACGCTGGCCACGCTGCCCAATCCCGACGGGCTGATCCCGGTCTCGGGCGGGGCATACGAGCTGTCGAGCGCCGCCGGTGTCCCGCAGCTGCACAACCCGGGTGACGGCACCGCGGGCACCACGCAGGCAGGCGCGCTGGAAGGGTCCAATGTCGATATCACCGCGCAGCTGACCAACATGATCGAGACGCAGCGCGCCTACTCGTCGAACGCGATGGTGATCCAGACGAGCAACCAGATGCTCGACACCATCAACCGGCTCAACTCGTAACCCGGAAGGCAC
>CAYZKM010000080.1:0-12801 GCA_964478525.1 uncultured Bifidobacterium sp. | reverse complement strand
CCAGCAGAAAACTTTGCAATAGCGGCGTCGCGGCGACCTGGAAATTCGACAGCATCCGCAGTTCCTCCAGCGACTCGACCGGCAGATTCTGCGCTTCGTCCACCACCAGCAGCACCCGCCGCCCACGCCGGGCGTGCTCGCGCAGAAAGTCCTCGAACCGCTTGAGCAGCACCGCCTTGCCCACATTTTCGTAAGGCAGGCCGAACGCCGCCACCCGGTCCCACGCCTTCCCCGCCAGATGGGCCGCCGGCACGGCAAAGCCGCACAGGATGGGCACCACGCAGGCGGCACAGGCCGCCCAGCCCGCCACCGGCGACAGCGGGCGGCGGTCCATCGGCCGGGCCTCGCCCACGAAGACCTGCCCGCGCCGGCCCCATCGCTCCAGCGACAGCAGCAGCACGACGAAGGCGAGCAGGACCAGCGCGATCTGCGCCGCGCCCTCCAGCGACCCGCGGGTCAGCCAGGTGACATAGATCGAGACGGTCAGCGTGCGCACGCCCAGGAACTCGCTGGCGCCGACATCGTTCAACGCCTCCATCAGCGCCAGGCCGATGCCGACCGCGACGGCGGGGCGCGCCATCGGCAGGCCGATGCGCAGAAACAGCGTCCAGCCGGTGGCGCCGGCCTGGCGGGCGGCCCAGATGGCATCGGCGGCCTGGCCGGCGAAGGCGGCGCGGGCGTTCAGGTACACGTATGGATACAGCACGAAGCCGGTGACCAGGATGCACCCGCCCAGGGACCGCACATCCCCCAGGCGCAGGCCGCGCGGATCGCCGATGCCCAGCAGCCAGCGCAGGAAGCCTTGCACCGGCCCGACCGGGTGCAGCACGTCCAGATAGGCATAGGCGGCGATATAGGCCGGCATCGCCATCGGCAGCAGCAGCGCCCAGGCCAGCACCCGGTGGCCGGGGAACGAGAACCCCGCCACCAGCCACGCGGTCCCGGCCCCCACCACCAGCACCACCAGCCCGACCCCGCCCAGGTACAGCGCGGTCTCCGCCGCCGCCGCCGGCAGCACGGTGCCGATCAGATGCGGCCACAGCGCGCCCGAACCCCGCGCCGCCACGACGGCAAGCGCCAGCACCGGCAGCGCGGTCAGCCCCGCGACGGCAATGGCGGCCAGCCGGGGAAACAGGACGGCGTCTCCCTGGCGCGGCCTACTGGTCGAAGCCGACGCGGTCCACTAGCATGCTGGCGGCGGAGCGGTTGTCGGCGATCTGCGCCGGGGTCACGCTGTCGGGTGTCATCGGGCCGAACCCGGCGACGATCGGATGCACCGGCACGCCCGGGCGAACCGGGGTCTCGAAATTGCCCTCGGCGAAGACCTTCTGCGCCTCGGCGGTGGTCAGGAACTCCAGCAGGCGCACCGCCTCCTCGCGGTTCGGCGCGTGCTTGGCGACCGCCGCGCCCGAGATGTTGACATGCGTGCCCACCCTATCACTGAACGTCGGCATCACCACCCGCACCGCCTCCCCCCACCGCTTCTGCTCGGCCCCGCCGGCGCCCGACAGCATCAGCCCGGCATAATAGAGATTGGCGACGCCGGCATCGCAGGTGCCGGCCAGGATGTCCTTGGCAACGTCGCGATCCCCGCCTGACGGACGGTGCGCCAGGTTGGCCTTCAGCGCGGTCAGATAGGCGGTGGTCTTCGCCTCGCCGTGCTTCGCCAGCATCGCCGCGAACAGGGCGGTGTTGTACGGGTGCTGGCCGCTGCGGATGCAGACTTTGCCCTTCCAGCGCGCGGTGGCCAGGTCCTCGTAGGTCGGGGCCTCGGTGGCCGGGACGCGGTCCTTGGACACGAAGATAACGCGCGCGCGCATCGATAGGGCGAACCAGGTGCCGCCGGGATCGCGCAGCGCGGCGGGGATCGCGCTGTCCACCGCCGCCGAGCGGACCGGCTGCGTCAGGCCGCGCCGGGACAGGTCCAGCAGGGTGCCGGCATCGACCACGATCATCAGATCGGCCGGCGAGCGCGCGCCTTCCGCCTGCACGCGCTCGACCAGGCCGCCCTGCAGGACGACGGTGTTGACCGTCACACCGGTCCTGGCCGCGTAGCCGTCCAGCAGCGGGCGGATCAGGCCGGGTTCGCGCGTGGTGTAGACGGTGACCTCGGCGGCGCGGGCAGCGGGCACCAGCGTGGCGCAGCCAAGGGCGAGGACGGCGGTGAGCAGGGTGCGGAGCATGCGGGGGTCCGGTTATTGAGAATGTTTCTCATTCCTATATGGGCCGCAATTCTTTGTCCAGACCGGATCGCGCGCCGGGGGGCCGTATCGCCAGGGGCCGTATCGCCGGGGCCGGCGAAACTGGTATGACCGCGCAATGACCCACCTGTATCGCAGCGTCGCCGCACTCCGGATCATGGGCGATGCGCTCGATCCCGACGAGATCACCCACCTTCTGGGATGCGCGCCGTCATCCGCCCACCGCAAGGGCGATCCGATCCGGCAGTCCCGCGCGCGCGGCCCTGTCCTGGCCCGGTCGGGGATGTGGATGCTGAACGCGGACGATCGCCAGCCGGCTGATCTGGACGCGCAGATCGGTGCGCTGTTCGCGCGCCTGCCGGACGATCCGGGCCTGTGGCGGGACCTGTCATCGCGGTTCGTGATCGACCTGTTCTGCGGATTTTTCATGCACGACAGCGACGAGGGTATCGAGGTCTCGCCACGCGCGTTGCGGATGCTGGCGGAGCGTTCGGTGACGCTGGCGCTGTGCCTGTATGCGCCGTTGGATCCGGCGGACGGCGCCTGAGCGGTGCGCTGCCGATTTCCTTGACTTTTTTCCTAATTCATGCCACCACACGGCGTGCGCAATTCCCAGCCCCTGCCGGCCGGATTCGTCCAGGTCCTGCCTGCCACCGCCTCCGCCCTCGGCCGCCGCACCGCGCGCGCCGGCACGCCCTCGCGGCTGGCCGTCCGGAAAGAAAACCTATCGCACCTGACGAAAATGTTGGCCCAACCCCATGTCCGGTGAGGAATCCCTGCACCAACCCACGCTGCGCAACGGCAATCCCCGCCGCGACCTCACTACCCTGCCCCGCTGCGGAGCCACCACACGGGCGGGAACGGCGTGCCGCCAGCCGGCGATGCGCAACGGCCGGTGCCGGCTGCATGGCGGGCTGTCCACCGGGGCGCGCACGGCGGCCGGCAAGGCCGCGCAGATCGCGGCGCACACCATCTCCGGCGAATACGGCGCGTCAGGGCGCGAACTGCGCGAGGCCGGGCGCGTCGTGGTGCGCATCGGGCGGCTGCTGCGCCAGGGCATCCTGCCATCGCGGCGGTTCGCCACCATCGCCGACTGGCTGCGCGCGCAGGACCGGAAGCGGCGCCCGCCCGCCAGGGGCCGGTCCGCTATCCCGGCGGCACCGTCCCCGCCACCGGGTCGATCGGCAGCAGTGCCGCCAATCCCGTCTCCTGCTCGTACAGCGCCGAGGCCGCCAGCACCGCGGCTTCCCCGCGCGGCGGCCCGGCGATCTGCAGGCCGACCGGACGGCCGTACTGGTCGAACCCGGCGGGAATGGCCACCGCCGGGCAGGCAGCCAGCGTCATCGCCGCGTTCAGCGTCGATGCGCCCATGTAGTTCGTCAGCGCCTCGCCATCGATCGTTGCGGGATGCCGCAAATTCACATCGAACGCGGGCGTCGCCGCGCTGGGCGTGATGAACAGGTCATAGGTCTGGAACATCGTCACCACCCTCCGATAAAACGCCGCCCGCTCCCGCTCGGCCCAGGCCAGTTGCGACGGGGTCTGCGCCAGGCCCTTCTCGGTGTTCCACACGATATCCGGCTTCAGCAGATCACGATGGGCCTGCAGCTGCAGCTCCCGGTCCACCACGAAATGCTGTGACCGCAGCACCATGAACGCCTCCTCGATGGCGCCGAGGTCGGGGGCGAATTCCTCCACCACGCAGCCCATCGCCTCGAACCGGCGGGCGGCCTTCTCGCAGATCTCGCGGGTCTCACGATCGACCGCCAGTTTGCCGTTGTAATTGGAACTATAGGCGATCCGCCGCGGTGGGCGGGCCTGCGCGACGGCATCGACGAACGACACCGCCGGCGCGTCGAAAGTCAGCGGGTCCAGCGGGTCCAGCCCGGCCATGGTGTCCAGGAACAGCGCCAGGTCGGGGATGTTGCGGGCCATCGGCCCCTGCACCGACAGCGGCGAGAACAGGTTGTTCGGCGTCCCCCGCGTCACCCGCCCCGGCGACGGCCGCAGCCCGACAACCGAGCAGTACGTGCCCGGCCGGCGCAGCGAACCGCCATGGTCGGACCCGTGCGCCAGCCAGACCTCTCCGGTCGCCACCGACACCGCCCCGCCGCCGGTCGATCCGCCGCAGGTCAGCGCCGTGTTCCAGGGGTTGCGGGTGCGGCCGAACACCTCGTTGAACGTGGACCCGCCGGCGCCGAACTCGGGCGTGTTCGACTTGGCGACGACGATGCCGCCCTTGCGCTCGATCCGTTCCACCAGCGGATGGGACCGCTGCGGCACATGGTCGCGAAAGAGTGGGGACCCGTAGGTGGTGCGCACCCCGGCCACATCGGTCAGGTCCTTGATCGACACCGGCAGCCCGGCCAGCCAGCCGGCCTCGTTCGCGCCGTCGCGCCGCCGCCCCGCCATCAGGGCGCGGGCATGGTCGCGGGCGCGATCCAGGCACAGTGTCGGCAGCGCGTTCACCGCGGGCTCCACCGCGGCGATCCGGCGGGCGGCGGCGTCGATCAGGTCCAGCGGCGTGATCTCCCCCCGCTGCAGCCGGTCCACGGCCTGGGTCGCGGTCAGCCGGATCAGTTCGTCGGTCATGGTCCTGTCCTTGCCATTATCGTCGCGGGGCATCGTCGCGGGGCGGACACATTCCCGATCGAACCCGCGCCTGGCAATGCTGGTGGCGCCCTGGCGCGCTTGCGTGGCCGGGTTTGCTGGTGCAAGGAAACCGATGGCAGGAACCGGGGACGCCGGACCGGACGTTGGGGACTGGATGACGCACGCGAGAACCGAGCGACCGGGACACCCCGGCGGCAAGACCAGACGGACCGCGTGCCGCATCGGCGCCATCCTGATCGCCCCCGCCATCCTGGCCGGATGCACCAAGCTGGGCCCGGACTTCACGCCGCCGGAATGGGCGTCCCCCAGCACCTGGTTCGGTGACACCAGGCCCAAGCTGGCGAAGGTCGCCAGCCTGCCGGCGGCCGAACCGATCAACCCGGACTGGTGGGAGATCTTCCGGGACCCGCAGCTGACCGGGCTGATCAAGCGGGTCGCCAGCCAGAACCTGGATGTCCAGATCGCCACGACGCGGCTGGAGGAATCCCGCTATCAGGTCGCCATCGCCGAGGCGGCCGAGGTGCCCCGGGTGAATGCCGGGGGCAGCTATATCCGCCAGAAATCCAGCCGCTATGGCATCCTGACCGCCAACCAGCCGGCCGCGACCAACGCCAACGGCATATCGGGGTCCGGCGTCACCGGCGGCGCGACCCGGCGCTATGACCCGTACGACATCTTCCAGGGCGGCTTCGACGCGGCGTGGGAGCTCGATCTATGGGGCAAGATCGCCCGCTCGGTCGAGGCCGCGACCGCCACCGCGGACGCCGCGGCCGAGGCCAGGCGTGGCGTGCTGGTCACCACCATGGCCGAGGTGGCGCGGGACTATGTCCAGCTGCGCGGCGCCCAGGCGCAGCTGCGGATCGCGCAGGAGAACCTGAAGACCCAGCAGCAGAGCCTGCGCCTGACCAAGGAACGGGCCGAGGGCGGGCTGACCACCGATCTGGACGTGGCCAACGCCTCGGCCCAGGTGAACCGGACGGCGGCCGAGATCCCCTTGATCCTGCAGCGGGAGGCGGCGCTGATCAACGCGCTCAGCCTGCTGCTGGGCCAGGGGCCGAACGCGATGCGGGCCGAGCTGGAGGTGCGCAAGCCGGTGCCGCCGGTGCCGCCGACGGTGCCGGTGGGCGTGCCGTCGGACCTGGTGCGCCGCCGGCCCGACGTGCGCCAGGCCGAGGCGCAGCTGCATGCCGCGACGGCCACGATCGGCGTGGCCGAGGCCGAGTTCTATCCCAGCTTCCGCCTGGCCGGCAGCGTCGGGCTGCAGGCCCTGCAGTTCGGGCAGCTGTTCAACCTGGCGGCCAGCACCCTGGCGCTGGGCCCGGTCGTGACCATGCCGGTATTCGAGGGCGGGCGGCTGCGCGCCAATCTGGCCCTGCAGGAAACCTATCAGAAGGAAGCCGCCATCCAGTTCCAGAAGACGGTCCTGGCGGCGTGGCACGAGGTGGACAACGCCCTGACCGCCTACCAGACCGAGCAGGCCAGGCGCGACATGCTGGTGAAGGCCGAGGCCGACAACCGCCGCGCCGTCGGCCTGGCGCAGACCCGCTATCAGCAGGGCGTCGCCGACTTCCTGACCGTGCTGGACACCGAACGCCTGCTGCTGGGCACCCAGCAGCAATTGCAGGCCAGCACGACCAACGTGTCCGAGTATCTGATCGCGCTGTACAAGGCCCTGGGCGGCGGGTGGGAGAACGACCTGCCCGACACCCCGCCGCCGGCCCCGGCGCGGAGGTAGCGGCCGGCGGTCCTGGCACCGCCGCGGGTCCATGGGTCGGGCGCGGCGCCACCTGGCATGACCACCTGGCATGACCACCTGGCATGACCACCTGGTACGAATCGAGCACCGGCTGCCCGCTATGCGCCCAATTGCCCGATCCCCGACCCTTCGCCCCGCCGGAAACCGCCGCCTGGCTGCTGGTACAAATCTTGAACAGCCCATCCGCGAACCCACCCGGGACGGCCCCGCCGCCCGCCATCCGAAAGCCGCCGCCCCGGCATGAACCTCTACACCGCCCTGTCCACCACCCGCCGCCAGGCGCCCGCCATCGCGCTGACCTACGCGGTGGCCGCCGTCACCGGCTATGCCGCCATGCGCCTGCGCGTGCCCCTGCCCTGGATGATGGGCGCGCTGTTCGCCACCGCCGCCCGGTCGCTGTATGGCGCCCGCCCCGCCGTCCTGCCGGTGGGCCGCCGCGTCGGGCAGATGATGATCGGCATCGGCGTCGGGCTGACCTTCACCGACCAGGCCGCCGGTGCCGTCCTGGGCAACCTGCCCGCCATGACCGCCGCCGCCCTGCTGACCCTGGCCGCCGGCGGGGCGATCTCGCTGCTGCTGGCCCGCATGACCGGCACCGACCGGCTGACCGCGGTGATGGCGAGCGTGCCGGGCGGGCCCGCCGACATGGCCAACCTGGCCGAGCGCTATGGCGGAGACCCGCTGACGGTCGCGCTGGCGCAGACCTTCCGCATCGCCCTGATCGTCACCGTCATCCCGCCGGCGATGATCCTGTCGGGCATCGACGGGCACCAGGACCTGGCCGCCGCCCCGCAGGTGCCGTTCGATCCGCTGGGCCTGGCCGCGCTGGCCGCGATCGGCGCGGCGGCGATCTTTGGGCTGACGCGGATGGGCCTGGCGAATGCCTGGTTCCTGGGCCCGCTGATCGCCATCAGCGCCCTGACCGCGTCGGGCATCCACCTGTCCGGCATGCCCTGGGGCCTGGTCGCGGTGGCGCAGGTCCTGCTGGGCGTCAGCCTGGGCACCACGTTCGAGCGGCGGTTCCTGATGCGCTCGCCCCGCCTGCTGGCGGCGACCGTGGTGTGCTCGGTCCTGCTGCTGGCCGCGTGCGGCGCCATCGCCGCGCTGCTGGCGTCCATGACCGGGCTGCACCCGGCGTCGCTGGCCCTGGCGCTGGCACCCGGCGGGCTGCCGGAAATGGTGCTGACCGCCAAGGTGCTGCACCTGAGCGTGCCGATGGTCACCGCCTTCCATGTCGAGCGGGTCGTGCTGACGCTGCTGCTGGCCCCGCAGATCGTCGCCCTGGTCGCCTGGCTGACCCGCCCCGCCCCCGCTGTCGAACCGGAGATCGCCGACTGACGATGCGCCCCTCACCCGCCCAGCCGCGAGACCCGCACCATGCCCTCCGGCAGCCGCTCGGCCAGCGCGCCCAGGTGCTGGTGATGGGTCAGCAGGATCACCTGCACCGTCCGGCTGACGTCCCCCAGCGCCCGCAGCGCGGCCAGGGCACGGGCGTCGTCGAAGGTCTGCAGGATGTCGTCGCCGATGAACGGCAGCGGCGTCGTGGCGGCCTGGGTCTCGATCGCGGCCAGGCGCAGCGCCAGGTACAGCTGGTCGCGGGTGCCCTCGGACAGGTCCCGCACCGCCTGGCGTTCGTCGGGGAAGGCCCGCTGCACCAGCAGCAGGCGGGGTTCGGTGCCGTCCTCGGCCTCGGCCATGACGCGCGTATAGGCGCCATCCGTCAGCGCGGCGAAGTGCCGGGTGATCCGCCGCATCGCCGCTGAATCGCCGGTCTGCTCCACCGCCGCCATCGACCCGCGCAGCAATTCGGCCGCGGCGTGCAGGACCAGCGCCTCGTCCAGCACCCGCCCGATCGTCGCGATCGCCGCCTGCTGGTCCGCCGCCGCGTCGCGCGCGCTGGCGTCCGCCGCCTCCCGCTCCATCTGCTGGCGCAGGGCCGAGACCTGCGCCGCCTCCTCCTGCGCCCGGTTCTGCGCCGCCGCGCGAGCCTGGCCGATGGCGGCGATCCGGCCCTCCACCTCCTCGGGCGGCAGGGATGCGGCATCGGCGCGCAGCGCGTCTATCGCCAGCCCGTCGCCGCCGGCCACCAGGTCCGCCTCGGCCGCGGCCAGCGCCGCCGCATGGCGCGCCGCCTCGGCGGCCAGGGCCAGGCGGGCCTGTGCCGCCTCGGTCGTGTCGGCCCCGATCACCACCAGCAGCCCGGCCAGGGTGGCACGCTGGGTCGCCAGCGCCTCCCGCGCCCCGGCCAGCGCCGCGACACCGGCGTCGTGCTGGGATTGCAGCAGGGTCTGGCTGCGATGGTGCTCCCGTGCCGCCTGCAGGCGCTGGCGCATCGCGGTCACGGCGGCGAACGGGTCCGCCCTGGCCTGGTCGGGCGCGACCGAGGCCGCCAGCAGGCCTACCGCGGCGCGGAACCGGCTGTTGTCGGCCCGCATGTCCCGCACCCGGGTGGCCAGGGTGTCGGCATCCTTCCGCGCCTGGCCCAGATTGGCGATCACCTGCAACTGCTCGTCGGTCACGGCCGGGTCCTCGCCGGCGGGCCGGCCCAGCGCGACCAGGACCTGGTCCCAGTCCGCCTGCCAGGTGGCCAGGGCCGCCTCGGCCTCCGCCTGCCGCGCCTTTGCGTCCGCCAGAGCCCGGGCCTCCGCCTGGTGTCTTGCGTGCAGAGTGGCGCGGTCGGTCTCGGCCTTGCGCACCGCGTCCGTCGCGGCATCGGCCCGCGCCAGCCCGGCCACCAGGCCGGGGTCGTCGGCCAGGCCCAGCAGCGTGGCGAGCGCGGCCGACCACGCGGCATGGCGCGCCAGCAAGCCCGCCAAGGCCTGATCGGCCGCCTGGTGGGTGCGCCTGGCATCCAGCATCCGCTCTCGCGCGGTCAGGAAGGCCAGCACCTCCCTCAGGCTGGGCGCGCCGGGCAGCGGCAGGGGCGCGCACAGCTCCACCCAGCCCTGCCCGGCGGTGGCCAGGCGGTCCTGGGCGGCGGCGGCCTGCTGCGTGGCGGCGGCCAGGGTGGCCTCGGCCTCGGCCACCGCGCGCTGGGCGGACAGCGCCTGCTCGATCGCCGCGGCTTCCGCCACCCGGCGGTCGGCCAGGCGGTCGGCGTCCTCGGTCGCCCGCTCGAACGCCAGCGCCAGCGGCCGCCCGCCGGACAGCGCCGCCTCGGCCGCCGCGTCGACCGGCTCGGCCGTGAAGGCGCGGCGATAGACCAGGTGCCACAGCGCGTCGCGATGCCCGCGCGCCGCCCGCAGCGCCGCCGCGTCCGGCAGAATGCCCGGACCGGTCAGCCCGGCCAGCCGGTCCCGCGCCACGTCCAGCTGCAGCCGAGCGGCCTGCGCCTGCTCCTCGCGGCTGGCGGCGGCGGTGCGCGCGGCGTCCAGGTCCGCCGCCACGGCCTGGTAGGTCTCGGGCGGCATCGGGGCGATGCGGGCCAGGTCCTCGGCCGGCCCGGTCCAGCCGGGCACGCGGGCCAGCGCCGAGTCGCGTTCCGCCGCCGCCTCGCCGGATGCCGCCTCGGCCGCGGCACGCTGGCGCGCCGGGTCGCCCTCGGCGCGGATTTCCTGCACCAGGGCGTCCAGCGCCTGATGGTCTTCGGGCGCCGCCATCGCGGCCAGAGCCGCGGCCAGTTCGCGCACCGCCCGCTCCTGCGCCGCGATCCGGCCCGGTGCGCCCTGCACGGCCTGGCGATAGCCGCCATGGCTGGTGATCAGCCGCCGCGCACGGGTGATGGCGCTGTGGGCGGGGATGGCCTCGGCCGAGCGGTCGGGGGGCAGGTCGCTGCCCAGGATCCGCAGCAGGTCGCGGATGCGGGTGGTGCAGGCCTGCAACTCGGCGTCCCGAGACGGCAGGTCGGCCAGCGCCTTGCGCGCCGCCCCGGCCGGGTCGGTCAGGGCATCGATCGCCACCGCCTCGGCCAGCAGGGTGGTATCGACGGTGATGGCCTCCAGCTGCCGGGCCAGATCGGCGAGCCCGGCCTCGTTGACGCGCACCCGTTCCTCGTCCAGGACGATCGCCGCGCGCAGGTCGTCCAGCCGGGTCTGCAGCGCCGGGTCCAGGGTGGGCGCGCCGGGATGGGCATCCAGCCAGGCGGCGGCGGCGTCGCGGTTGCGCAGCCAGGGGGTCACGCGGCGGATCCGCTCCAGCCGGGCGATCTCGGCCGACGCCTGCTCCACCGCCCGGTTCTGCGTCTCCTGCTCGGTCTGGTGCTGGTCCAGGTCCTGCCGCTGCTTCTCCCACTGGTCCGGCTTCAGGACCGAGGCCGACAGCCGGCGGCGGCTGTCCACATAGCGGTCCAGCGCCAGGTAGAACGGCCGCTGGCTGGATTTGCGGGCGGGCGCCAGGGCGTCGCGCCCCTGTTCCAGCGCCTCGCGCAGCAGGCGGGCCTGGCGTACGCCGCCCGCCCCGGCTTCCAGCGCATCGGCCAGCGCCCCGTTGGACGCGAGCAGCTCGGCCTCCCCCTGGCGCAGCCGCTCGGTGTCCAGGGCGAACAGCCGTTCCAGCTGGGCGCGGTCGGTGCCGCCCAGCAGGGCGGTGACGCGGCCCGGGTCCAGCGGCGCGCCGGCGCCGTCGACCAGCGTGTTGCCGCGCCCCCGGACGCGCCCGAAGGCGACGCGCTGGCCGTCCGGGGTCATCGCCTGCACCGCGATCCGCATGCCGGCATAGCCATAGCGGAAGTTCATCGGCGTCTGCATCCCGATGCCGAACAGCAGGTCGCCGAACGCCATCCGCAGCACGGACTTGCCGGCGCCGTTGGGGGCGACGATCAGGTCGACGACGCCCGGCGCGGGGTCGAAGACCACGGTCTCGGCCTGGAAATTCCCGTAGTTCTGCAGCGTCAGGCTGGTCAGGCGCATGGGTCAGCCCCCGCCCAGCCGCGCCAGCAGCAAGGCGCGGGCCTGGTCCATCAGCCCCGGCGGCAACGCCCCGTCGCGCGCGGCGACGACGGCGGGATGCGCCTCTCCCAGCGCCTCCCGCAGCCCGCTCGCCCGATCCAGCAGCGCTCGGCAATACGTCACCACCGGGTCGGTCAGCAGGGCCGGATCGGCCGCTGCCACGGCGGCGGCCAGCGGGCTGGCGGCGGGCGCGGTGGCCAGCGGGGTGGTGCGCAGCTGCACGCTCTCGGTCCACAGCAGGTCGGCGCCGGCCAGCGCGAGCGCCTCGGCGCGGACCTTCTCCACCGTGCCGCCGGTGTCGCGGCGCAGCGCGTCATGCGCCGCACAGGCCCCGGACAGGACGACACGAGCAGCCAGCAGGCGGCCATCGGCCTGCCCGATCGCCCGGGTCAGCGCCGCACGGGTACGGGCGAGCGCCGCGTCCTCGGCATCGGCGCCGGCCAGGTCGACCTGCACCTGCGCCCAGCGGACGGTGTCATGGACCAGCGGTTCCAGGCCGGTGACGCGCCCGTCCTGGACGGTGACCAGGGTGGCGCCCTTGGCCCCGGTTTCGCGCGCGTGGCGGCCCTGCGTGTTGCCCGGGAAGACGATCCAGGGGTCCCGGTGCAGCACCTCCCGCGTGTGGACATGGCCCAGCGCCCAGTAGTCGTAGCCATGGTTGCGCAGCTGCTCGACCGTGCAGGGGGCGTAGCTGGCATGGCCCTCCCGCCCGTCCACCGAGGTGTGCAGCAGGCCGATGTTCAGCCTGCCGGCGACCGGTGGCGGGTAGCCGGCGGCCAGGTTGTCCGTCACCTCCCGCGTGCGGAAGCTCTGGCCGTGGATGCAGACATCCAGGCCGGGCAGCGTCACGGTCTCGGGCTTGCGGGCATCCAGCAGCCGCGCGGGGGCGGGCAGCGCCAGGCGGCGGGTGATGACGCTTTCGGCGTCGTGGTTGCCGCGGATGGCGATGAACGGGATGGCGGCGCGGGACAGCCGCCCGACCTGGGCGACCAGGAACTGCCCGGTGCGCCAGTCCTGCCATTCGCCGTCGTACAGGTCTCCGGCGGCCAGCACGAAGGCCACGCCGCGGGCGATGGCGTCGTCCACCAGGGCCGCGAAGGCATCGCGGGTGGCCGAGCGGATGCGGTCGGCGGGGGCGTCGGGGTCGGATTCGAGGCCGCGCAGGGGGCTGTCGATGTGCAGGTCGGCGCAATGCACGAATCGGAAGGATGCCATGCCCCGCAGGCTACCTCACTGCCGCGGCATCCCGCGAGCGCATCGCTGCAGCGCCTCGCGTCAGCCGCCGCGCTCGGCCAGCAGCGCCGCGGTCAGCGCGGTATCGCCGGCGCGCCGGGCGGCCTCGATC
>CAYZKM010000079.1:0-12831 GCA_964478525.1 uncultured Bifidobacterium sp. | reverse complement strand
TACCCTCGCCACATCTTACCCCCTCACGCCAAGGCGGCTGTTACCGGATGGATACCGTCGAGACGCCCTCGACAACGCTGCGGGACACATCGGGCGCGGAGACAATCGAGATCATCCTGCCCGATGGCAGCCGGGTGCGGGTCGGCAAGGCGGTGAGCCTGACGGTGTTGCGCCGTGTGCTGGCAGCGATCGCGCCGAGGAGCGGACGGTATCAATGTACGTGCTAATCGTCACCGCGAAGATGAACGAGATCGATCCGCGCGCCTGGCTCGCCGATGTGCCGGCACGCATCGCCGATCAACCGGTGTCTTGGCTGGACGACTTGCTGCCGTGGAACTGGACGTTCGTCCAGGAAAAGTCCCAAAAAGACGTCGCGGCTTGATACCGGGATCCCATGGTCTTCGGCGGATGGTTACGTTCTTTCCAGAACGATACTGTCAGCAGCGCCGCATGGAAATTGGCCTGCCACGCAGGCGAAACTTTACATCTTTCCAGCTCAATTCTCCCCCGTGAACAGGCCCAAACCGAAATGCGCACCCCAGCCGAGCACAATCGGGCCCGGCAGATTCCTATCAAAAGTCAATTGGAAACTTCCGCCTGCCGTATCCGGCTGGACACCGCCACGGCCACTGCGTGTGCGCGCGAAGGCGAGAGCGGAAAGCGAGCGTCCCCCGACCTGAACGGCAAAGCGTGAAGCGTTCTGCGTATCGGCGAGCGGCTCGACACTTGGCGGCGGCCAGCCAGGAAAGCGCTTCGCCCATTCTTCGACGATCTGGCTGCGATAGCTTTCCACCAGCGACTCGAACGCGCGCGGCCTTTCCTTGTCGAACCGGCTTTTGAGGAGCGGCGTTACCGAGCGCCAACTGTGCGCCGGGCGCAGCAAACCGCTGACATCATGAAAGGCTTCCGGCGCGGCGATGTCCTCTAGCGCCAGCCGCCACTCCTTGCGCCCACGCTCGCCTTCATCGTCAGCACGGCCGTGCTCGATCCATAGCTTCGTGAGGCGATCAAGCCGCCATTTTGCACGCGCCGAGAATCCGCGGCGACAATAAACGATCAGGTGATCGATAAGCCCGTCGCCGTCGGCATCCTCGGGTAGATAGAACGCATGGGTGTGCTCGGGATCGTCTCTCAATGGACCATTTTCGTCGCGGCCGGAGAGTTCGATCGGCGGACGCTCGTCGTCTTGCCTGATGCTCATCAGCGCCGCACGTGCGATCTCGGCGATACGCAGCGTCTCTTCGATGCGCGGTTGCGGGCGGCCGGCGAGAACGAAGCGTGCGACTTCGGGATGACCCGGCTGTCTGTCTCGCGAGGCAATCGGTTTCGCTGCGCGTCCACGTGGCAGAGGGCCGACGGCCGGCCGGTCATAGACGACCTTCCGAAGCGGCGGTGGGCTCGACCAGCCGGCCTTGCGCCAGTCAGACGTATCTACGGCGAGTGCATCCGCCAGACGCTCAGGAAGCGTCGCCTTGGCAATCGCCCGCCCATTTTTCTTCGCTTTCAAACTCTCTAGAAGGTCTTCACGAATATCCTTCCAGCGCTGCGGCGTCATCGGCAGGGTCGTGTCGAACGGGACCGACGCACCGTCATTACGTAGCCGGAGCACGTCTTGGGCATAGGCAGGAATGTCCTGCTCTGCCAACTCGCGTGGGCAGGCGTTGATCCTGTCGTAGCCAGTGTCGGCGATGCGGGCGTCCGCCCAGCTCTCGGCGCGGCCGAGATAGCCGATCCGCTCCAGCAGGTGCGCCGCCAACTCGCGTTGCGCGTCGCGGAGTTTGACCGTTGGCCAGATCACGATCAGCTCTGCATTGCGGTCGAGACGGTAAAAGGCGTCGTAGATCAGCGTCCTCTTTTCCGGCGCCGGCATGAAAGCGCGGATATGGCTGTGCACCGCGTCAGGCAGATGAAACAGCGGCGCTTCCTGCGCAAGCGCATCGATCAGATCGTCAAGGACGGCTTTCGGAAACCTGTCGTGATCCGCCTTGCGCCACCAGGTGGCGATCAGGGCGCGCAGAATGCGCACTGGCTCCGGCGGCCATGCGACATCCGCTTCATTGGCGTTCCGGCCCCACGGTGTCGCGTGGTAGCGCCCGGCGGAGAAAGTGAAGACGAAGGTGATCACTTCGACTTCTCATATGTGACTATCGTGACGCCAGCTTTGTTGTTGTTGAACTTTCCTTCCTTCCGTACGGAATCTATGAGAACTGGCAGTTCGACCTTGAGGACGTCGAGCAAAGGTAGCGAGAATTTATCTGGCTGGATAGCAATTGACTCGCTTAAGTCGAGCGCAAGGTCGCACGCCGCACGTAACCGCAAGCCAACTGTCAAGAACGTTTGGATTTTGAACAGCGCAAGGGCGACCAGCAACCTTTCAACATTACCTCCAAGCCCAAACGCCCGTATCTGGGCAAGGTCGAGATTGAAGTAGGCTTTGATCTTTCCTGTATATTCGTCGCGCGGATAGAGGACGTTTCCGTCTCCTTTCTTGAGACCAGGCTCGACCCGACTGAGTTTCGCGCCGCCACTAGACGCAACTCGAACATCCTCAGCTTCAATGAAAGCTGACAGCGCCCGAGGCAGGCGGATCACGCCGCCGATCTCTTCGAGGAAAACACCGTGAAGGAGCGCGTTAGGATCATATTTCAGCAATACCGGAACGAGCTGCTTTCGAACGTCGAAAGGGCGATCCTTCTCGAAGTCGATCTCTTTCGAAATGACTTCAAATCCCTTCGCCCGTGCGATATACTCTGAGTTGATCCGGTGCGGTTCGAGCACTGAATTCGTCAGCGGTCGTTCTTGTTTGTCGACAACCTTGACGACGGGCAATCCCTGGAGCGGCTTGACCCAGTCGTCAGCAACTGGATCCCAGCAGATAGGCTGGTAAGTCGTGCGGCAGTAACCCTCAAGGTGGTTCGCCATACTCTGTGCAGACTCCACCAGAAGCATGTCGACGCCCCCCGGCGCCTTGTACGTGGCCGCGCCGAGATTGGGGAACCCGGTCGGCTGGAACCGGCTGCCCTGAAGCGGCTTCAGCGTCGCCTCGATCAGGAGGCGCGGCGCGCCCTCCAGTGCTTTGAGATCAAGCGGCATCGGTGTTTTCCCCCTCTGGATTCGTCTCTGAATAGGCACGCGCCATGAGTCGTCCGACCGCCATCGGCGCGAGCGGAAACAGCAAAGCAGCCGCTAAACGCTCAGACATCGGAGCCGCTATCTGGCTTCTTTTCGCGAAGGGCGTCGGCAGCCCGGCGCCACGCGCCATGCGCTGCGCGAGTCCCACTGCTTCGTCGCCGCGTCCCGCGCGCAGCAGGCGCACCAGGGGAAGCGGATCGACGAGACGGCGGCCCGCCTCATTTTCAATACCTGACGGCGTAAAGAGCGGCTTCAACGCGGTGAATGCAAATGGCAGGGCGTCATCGCGAACAAGACTTTCCGACGTTGGGGCCGAGGTTCGCACCCACGCAAGCCCGGCGGCCAGAGCGGCGATGCGGTCGTCATCCGTGCGGCCTTCGAGAAACGCCGCCACAGCGGAGAGGGGCGCGGTGCGCCACCCGCGCAGCGGCAGTTCAGGTTCTGGCGGTTTGCCTAAGCCTGCTCGGCGAACGAAGACCTTGCGCTGTGCTTCGATCAGCCGGCGCTCCAGCACGCGGTCCATGTCGCGAACGAGATTGCGCCCGGTCCAGACCGCGAGCGCACGCGCTTCCGTCGTGTCGTCCCAGGCGTCACGCCCTTTCGCCCGACCAAGCGGCGCAAGGTGGCGGCGAAACGGCAGGCGAAAGGTTTCATCCGCTGTCGCCGAGTCAAGACTCGCCAGCGCCGCCGCCAACGCGAATTCATGCGACCCGTCATCCGCCGCCTTCGTCCACTCATCGGAGACGAACGGAGGGGGCAGGCTCTCGCGCAGCTTCGGTCGGCGTCCCGTCTCGAATGCCAGCGCGCCAATTGCGATAAGCGCCTTTTGAACCGCTTCGCTCGATGCGTCTTCCGCGAGTCGAAACAACTCATCGTCAAGTCCGCGCCCCAGCGCCAGCATGCCTGCCGGCGCGCCTTTTCCCCGGACGGCGCTTCTCGCCCTGCTCAGCCAGCCAGACGCCGTGATTTCCGCGATCAGATCGGCGTTTGGATTGCGTGTGACATTACGTCGTCCCAATGGCACGCCGAGATGCATGTTTCCGTAGCGCTGCTCGAAGGCGTAGCGCTCGAACTGATCGACGCCGCGATCCACGCCGAGCCGACCGAGCGCCTGCGCGAAGTCAAGGGCGTCGTTCGCGATCTTGCGATCTACGACTGCACGTCCTTCTCGGCAAAGGGCCACAAGCTCGCCCAGCGAGGCTGGACGGCTCCAGAGCGGCGCCCAGAACTCGCCACGTGCATTCTCGTCAGCTGGGGCGACGTTGCCAGCGCCGGCGCTGAATACGCCGCGACGGGCGATCATGAATGGAAAGGACGCGGCACCTTCGCCCTTGGCGTCGATACGACGCGCGATCGCCGTCGACATCACCAGGGCGCCCTCGATACTGAAAATCGCATCCCAGGCATTCCCCCAAGAAACGCCGTCAAATCCTACCGCCGAGTTCGGAGCGTCAATAGCGCTTGGGGCAAACTGGCTGATCGCCGTACCGCCGCTTGCTTGCACAGTGTCGGCGAACAGCGAGGCTGCAAGCAACGCCTCCGTCGCCGCCAAAGGCGCTCCGCTGTCCAAGTCGATGAGAGACTTAACTGCCTGGATGACGGTTGTGGAATAGTCCGAGTTACCATCGTTCCCGCCGCTGCCGAGGAGCGGCGGGAAAACAACGTCGAGCTGCGTGACGGTCGAGGAGGCGTCGATCCATGCCGCCGTCGCGTCAGGCGCTTCGTTGCGCAGTTGGCGAATAAGCGCCGCCTTTTCGCCGTCGCCCGGAGCGGCATTGAGATTGCGCGACCTCAAGCGTGCCTTCGCGCTCTCTATAGCCTCTCGATAAGCCCGAAGCCGTTCCGCCTTGGAGTCAAGAATATTGTCGAGAACACGCGTCGCCTCGGTCGGCTGGTCTCGTACGCCCGTCTTGATGCGCTTGCCGGTGACTGGATCTTTCTCCTTGGTTTTCCCCTCCTGAAAATAGAATCCGCTGCCGCCGTTCCAGGGACTGATCACCGGCGTCGGGCAAAATTCATTGAGGAAAAATCCAACCAGCTCCTCCTTCGTCAACCACGTCTTCAGTACGAAGCGCTCGTTGCGCCAGAAACCACGCGCGTCCGGATCTTTCTGTGCGGCGAGGAGGCGGAAGACGCCGAGCGCCTTGAGATAGCCCGCGAGCGGAACCGGCGCGCAGCCTTCCAGGACGTGCTCATAGATCGTCATGATCGAACGCCCCTTCCTTCTGTGAAGCGCGCCAGTCGGCAATGCGCAGAAGCGCCTCCAGCCAGGCGAGGCGGAACGGTCCGTGCTCTTCCAACAGCCGCTGCGTGCGTGCCGACCAGCTCGCGCCGCAACGCGGGCTGTCGCCGAGTTGCATGATGTCGAGATCGAGTTTCGTCCCGGGCAATTGCTCGTCGCCCAGTGTTACCTGCGGCAGCGAGTCGCCATCATGAACACCCCGGGCGAACAGCTTGCCGTCCGGCGCCGGCTCCTCCTTCGGCAGAGCGCGCAGCCGCATACGCACCTTGCCGTGATGCGCGGCGATGAGATAGGCGGCGAGGCTCGCGTCATCCCGCCATCCGCGCGCTTCCAGATAAGCGAGTGATGAAGCGAGTTCATGCCGGAAATATTTGCGAGCGCCTTCCGGGTGCTTCGCACCTTTCGGCGCATCGGGCCATTTCGCGAGAAGGTCGCTCACGCCGCGTTCGGCCTTGGCATGCGCGGTCAAGGCGATGAAGGCCTCATGCGCCTTGCCCCAATCGTGGTGCAGTGCAGTTTCCGCCAAAAGCGTGCGGTCTTCCGTATTTAAGCCGAGCGCATCGGCAAGCGCCGTCGCCTCTTCCCGCACGCGTGCGGAATGCTTCGCGAGGCTGATCAGCGCTTGGATTGCCGAATCGGGATCGTCGCCCAGTCCATCCGGGCCAGACAGCCCGATCGTGGCTGCTGCGTTCACGGGCTCTACCGGCGCCTTCGAAGAAGCGTCGAAGCCAAGCCTATCGTCATAGCCGCCAACCGCCGCATCAATCCACAGCACGAGGCCAGGGAAGAGATCGTCCGGCCCCACATCGCTCCATTGCTTGGCGAGCGGGTCCCAGCGCCATGCGCGGCCGGTCGCGCGCTTCACCAGTTCCTTCGCGCCGCCGATCGGGGCCGGGCAAAGCTCCTCGCGCTGCGGATCCGGCGCGTCGGAGGGAGGCGCTGCGCCGTCTTCGACCGACCGCCAAAACAGACGCATGTCGGTATCCTGCGTATCGCGGACATAGACCGAGACATCCACATCGAAGCCAGAAAGGTCTGGGTCGGTGTCGAAAAGGTCAAGCAGATCGCGCTTGCGGACCACCTGTCCACGTTCCGGCGCGGACGGGTGGATTTCCGCCAGATCAGCGGGGCCGCATGCTGAAAGGCCTTCGAGTTTCTTTCGCGCCTCGCGGAGGTCGCTCTCGTCGTAGGGCGACGCCGCTTCGTCCGGCAGGTCGATCCAGAAAATCTCTGCGCCATCACCTCCACACTCGCCGTAACGGTTGCAGCGCCCGAACCGCTGCACCAACGACGACCACGGCGCGATCTCCGTCAGCATCACCGCCGACGTCACGTCCACGCCTGCCTCCAGCGCCTGCGTGGCGACGACGATGCGCCCAGCAGGTGGAGGTGGTTCGCCCAATCGCTTTGTCAGGGCCGTTCGCTCGGCGGCGCGGAAACGTGAATGGATCAAGAGAAGCTCGACGTCAGCATTGCGTTTTTGCAGCGCTTTGAAGACGGCCTGAGCCCGCGAGACGGTGTTGAGGAACACAATCATGTTCGTCTGCGGTCGCGCGTGCTGGGCGACAGCTTCTGCGACAGATTCTGCGTAGCGGGCGAGTCCATCCTTCTTGGTGACGTCATGTTGGTCGACATCACGCGGCGTCAGCGTCTTCTTGGCGGACCAAAGCGATTGCGCGCGCTCGATGTCTTCCTTCGACAGATCATTGGCGCGATAGGCGTCTGCCGGCGTGAAATCGACCGTTCGCAGCCAGGCCGGGTCGAGCGTCGCGGACATCCACAAGGTCCGGCTGCTCTTCGCCGTCCCGAACTTACCCCGAAAGGCATTGAGCTGCGCCGAAGTGAGCAGCGTCGCGCCGGTCAGTTGCACTTCGTCGAACACCCAAAACGCATCGTTGTGCAGCAGCGCAAAATCGACCGGCCAGCGATAGCGGCTGACGGCATAGCCGCGCATAAGCGCCGCCGAGATGAGCAAATCCTGTGTGCCGATCAGAATGGCAGGCTCATCAGGGTGCATGATCCAGTTTGGGATTCTCCTTTCCTTGGCTCGACCACCGATCAGGACATCGAGGCGCACTTCGAGACCAAGTTGGCGCCTGGAGGCGTCGATCCACGCCGCCGCCGCCTCCGCCGTCTGCTCCACGAGCGTGCGCATCGGCAAACAATAGACGAGACGCCGCGGCGTGCCGGGATCGCCCGATTTCAGCTTCCACAGCCAGGCGCCAAGCACCGCCGCCGTCTTGCCGAAGCCCGTCGGGACAATCAGCGTTTCGGGCCAGCTCCCTTCGGCGAGCTTCCGTTGATAGGGATAGGGGGAACGCCCAGGCCCGGATTCATGCCGCATCGCCGCGGCGAAGAATGCCTCAAAGTTCACGACGCGCCTCTGTCCCCCTTTTCCCCTTATCCGTGCGTCCAGATCGCACGGAAAGCCGTTCATGTTCTTCCACCGAGACGACGACCACTACGCCGCGCCCATGCTTTTCGATCAGCACTGATTCTGCATGATCGGTGTCAACCACCAGGCCAAAGCATTCTTCGCTTCGCGCGCCGACACGGTTTTCATGACCGAATCCCGAGGCGATCCATTGCGCCATTTATGGCGAAATGGCTCTTTTCGGCAACGACAATTGGTCAAGATAACCTGCATCTGCGCACCGCCCGCCATCGATCATGCCCGATCCAGCGGTGGTTGAGTGAGGTGGTCCGGGAAAATCGGACAGGTGGTTAAGCTCGGTTCGCCCTGGAAAGAGGACGGACGCGATGACGGTCACACGGAAGCGATACAGCGGGGATTTCAAAGCGAAAGTTGTTCTTGAAGCACTGCGCGGTGAGCTGACGAAGGCGCAACTGGCGACCAAGCACGGCATTCACCCGACGATGGTGAACGAATGGAAGCGGTCTCCATACCCTGGAAACCACACCAGGATACTGGAATCGCGGCGTCATTCCTACGGGAATCGTCGCATGAGCCACCCGGCGGACCGGACCGGGTGGCCGACATGCCTCAGCGTGGCGGGGCGGACAGCGGCTGTTCCTGGATCGGGCCGCGTCCACCGGGGCTGTAGCCCGGCACCGCGGCCGGCGGCGCCTGCAGCGTGCCTGGCGCCGGCGCACGCGGCACGGCGGTGGGGGGCGGGGTATAGCCCGGCGGCGTGCCCGGCGCCTCCAGCACCGGTGCCTGGGATGGCGCCAGCGCCGGCGCCCCACCCGCGCCGAAGCGCGTCAGCACCTGCCGCAGCGGGTCGGCGCCGGGGTTCACCCCCTGCATCTGGATCACGATCTGGCGGGCGGCAAAGGGCTGGCCGTAATAGCCCTGGTTCCATTCGGTGCGGGTGGACATCACGCTGCCTTCCAGCGCGATGCCGCCGAACAGCCCGCGCGACATGGCAAAGGCGACGATATCGGCGCCGACGGCGGTGGTGGTCGAGCCCTGGACCTCGGCCCCGAAAGTGGCGATCGCCAGCGAGGCGTTGGCGCCCAGCTTCAACTGGCTGTCCACCACCGCGCTCAGGCCCTTGTCGGTCAGGATCATCAGGACCAGCTGCGCGTCCTGGATGCCGATCTGCAGCCCGAAGCTGCCGCTGCCCAGCCCATAGAATGCCGGGTACGACCACGTCCCGTTCCCCGCCCGGCTCAGCAGGACGCAGCTGCCGCCCTCGCCGGCCGCCAGGAAGCCGGCCTTGAAGACGCGCGGGCAGATCATCACCGCCTTGGCCTTGCGCAGCATGTCCTTGGGCGCGTCGCCCATGGTCGTCATCATTTCCTGCACGGTCAGCGCGGCGCGGTCGACCAGGGCCTGCTCGTCGCCCGGAGAGCGGGTACAGCCCGCCGCGAGGAGGGGTATCGCCGCGATCGCGGCCAGCATCAGTCGGCGCATGTGTGGTCCTCCCTCAACGCCAGGGTCCCGGTGCATAGCGCGGGTGGCGCGAGTCGGCGTCAGGGGAAACCGCCGGCATGGCGGATTCGGGGCAGCCGGATGGCCGGAATCGGGCCGCACAGGCCGGATTGCCCGAGTCTCGTGCGGATGAGAGACAATTTCCAACCGATTGTTTTCAATTGAAATACGGGCGCAGATCGTTACGGGGCTCCGACGGTCCCCGACCCCGGCGCATCCCGCCCCGGCGCATCCCACCCCAGGGCAGCGCCAGCCGGGCGGCGGGCATCGTTGGCACCGCGCAATATCCCGGCGCGGACCGGGGCGTCGGCCACCGAATCCTGGCCCGAGTTCGCGACCCCGCCGCGCCGCCCGCCGAACGGACCGGCGGTGATCAGCGCCGCCGCACCCCAGGGGGATTGCTCGGTGATGCGGTGGCCCATCGCCTCCAGCGCCGCCCTGGTATCGGCGGACAGCGCGAACGGTTCGGCGAAGATGATGTCGGGCAGCCATTGATGGTGCAGCCGCGGCGCGTTCACCGCCTGTTGCGGGGTCATGGCGTGGTCGATCAGGTTCATCAGCGTCTGCAGCACCACCGTGATGATGCGCGACCCGCCGGGGGACCCGGCGACCATCACCGCCCTGCCGTCGCGCAGCACGATGGTGGGTGCCATCGACGACAGCGGACGCTTGCCCGGCGCGATCGCATTGGCCGCCCCCTGCACCAGGCCCGAGAGGTTGGGCGTGCCGGGCTTGACGGTGAAGTCGTCCATCTCGTCATTCAGCAGGAACCCGGTGCCGCCGGCGATCACCCCGGCCCCGAACGCGCCGTTGATCGTATAGGTCACCGCCACCGCGTTGCCCGCCCGGTCCATCACCGAGAAATGCGTGGTCTCGGGCTTTTCATGCGGCGCGGTGCCGGGTCGCAGCGTCGCCGACGGCGTCGCGCGCGGGCCGATGGCGGCGCGGATGGCGGCGGCGTAGTCGGGCGACAGCAGCCGCCCGATCGGGTTGGTGACGAAATCCGGATCCCCCAGATGCGTGTTCCGATCCAGATACGCATGCCGCTCGGCTTCCGTGATCACATGCACCGCGGCCGCCGAATGCCAGCCCATCGCCCCGATGTCATAGCCCTGCAGGATGGTCAGGACCTGGCACAGCGTGACCCCGCCCGACGATGGCGGCGGGGCGGACAGGATGGTGTAGCCGCGATACAGGCAGCGCAGCGGGGCGGTCTCGGTGACGCGATAGGCGGCGAAGTCGGCCGCGGTCAGGATGCCGCCGCCGGCGGTCGAGGCCGCCTGCACCCTGGCCGGGATGGCGCCCCGATAGAACGCGTCGGGCCCGTGCTCGGCGATGGCGGCCAGGGTGGCGGCGAGGTCGGCCTGCACCAGCCGCTCGCCGGGCTGGAACGGTGTGCCGTCAGGGCGCAGGAAGATGCGGGCGACCTCGGGTTCGCGCGCCAGGCGGGCGGCGCTGCGGGCGATGATCGCGGCATCGGCGGGACCGAGGACGAAGCCGTCGCGCGCCAGGCGGATGGCCGGGGCCATGACCACCGCGCGCGGCATGGTGCCATGGCGGGTCAGCGCGGCATCGAGCCCGGCGACGGTGCCGGGCACCCCCGCCGACAGCCAGCCATCCAGCGACAGGCGCGCGATGGGATTGCCGTCGCGGTCCAGATACATGTCGGCCCGGGCGGCGGCGGGGGCGGTCTCGCGGAAATTCAGGAAGATGTCGCGCCCGTCGGCGAGGTGCAGGGTCATGAATCCGCCGCCGCCGATATTGCCGCAGCACGGGTTGGTAACGGCCTCGGCATAGGCAACCGCGATCGCCGCATCCACGGCGGTGCCGCCCTGCCCCAGGATCTCCACCCCCGCCATCGCCGCATGACGCTGCGCCGAGACGACCATCCCGCCGGTGGCCTCGGCGGCCGGCAGGGTGGCGGCGGTGGCCCGGGTAGCAAGCAGGACGGTCAGCAGGACCGCGAGGACCCGGCCGGCATGCTCGGCGCGGCCCATCCTCAGTACCCCGGCAACTCGTTCACGCACACCACCCGCCACCCGTCATCGGACCGCTCCAGCCGCGTCAGCGACAGGTTCTGGACCGAAATCGGCAGCGCGTTGTCCGGGTTGATGGCCAGCGCATGGGCGATCGCGGCGCGGATCGTGCCGCCATGGCTGACGACCACCACGTCCTGCCCGCGATGCTCGACCGCCAGGCGTTCCAGCGCCTGGCCGGCACGTTCGATCACCTCGACCATGCTCTCGCCGCCCGGCGGCTTTTCCTGCCCGGACAGCGGCCAGAACGGATGCTTCGGCAATGCCAGCTTCGCCGGCAGTTCGGCGTGCGGCAGGCCCTGCCATTCGCCCAGCGACTGCTCGATCAGGTCGGGTTCCACCCGCAATTCGGCCGCGGGATAGCCGTGCGCGAAGATCGTCTGCGCGGTGCGCCGCGTGCGCGACAGCGGCGTCACCTTCCACACCGCCGGGGCCGGCAGCCGCCGCGCCAGCGCCTGGTACATGGGCGCCTGGTCCATCAGCGTGGTCTCGCACAGCGGCACATCCATCACGCCATACAGGATGGCGCGCGCGTTCTCGTCCACCAGCGCGTGCCGGATCAGCCAGAAACGGGTCTCGCTCATTCGCCGATACTCAGCATCGCACCCTTGACCCTCGCCTGATGGAACTGGCGCGCGAACAGCAGCACCGCGCCGCCGAACCACACCACATTCAGGATCACCGCCGCCAGCAGGTGATCCCAGCGCACCATCCCGTCCAGCAGGACCGCGCGCATGCCCTCGAACACATGGGTCGAGGGCAGCGCCCACGACACCCATTGCATCGGCACCGGCAGCACCGATACCGGGTAGAACACGGCCGAGAACGGCGCCAGCCCGAACAGCACGCCCCAGGCCAGCGGTTCGGCGCCGGCGCCATGGCGCAGCACCAGCGACACCACGCCCAGCGCCACGCTCCAGCCCATCGTCATCAGGCAGGCGAAATACAGCACCAGCGGGAAACCCAGCACGAACAGGTTGAACTCATAGAACACGAAGGCCAGGCCCGCGGCGGGCAGCACGCCGATCGCGGTGCGGATCACCGACATCGCGACCAGCGCGGCGATCATCTCCCACGGGCGCAGCGGGCTGACGAAGATGTGGCCCAGATTGCGCGACCACATCTCCTCCAGGAACGAGATCGACATGCCCATCTGGCTGCGCAGCGTGACCTCCCACAGCAGCACCCCGCCCAGCAGCGCAGCACCGGCCAGCATCCCCGCGCTGCCCATCCGCGCGACCAGGAACGTGGCGGTGAAGCCCCAGATGCACATTTGCAGCACCGGCCAGTACATTAGCTCCAGCATGCGCGGCCAGGACCGGCGGTACAGCGCCAGGTGCCGGTACATCAGGCCCCAGATGCGGCGCAGGGCCGGGTTCATGCCGGCATCGCCTGGCGGCGGTCGCGGGCGATGTCGAGGAACACCTCCTCCATGTCCTGCCGGCCATAGCGGGCCAGCAGCGCGGCCGGGCTGCCGCTGTCGACGATGCGGCCCTGCTTCAGCATCAGGATGTGGTCGCACAGCC
>CAYZKM010000078.1:0-12964 GCA_964478525.1 uncultured Bifidobacterium sp. | reverse complement strand
GATCCCGCCCCCGCGCGGCGAGTTCGGCAGCAGCACCGAGAAGCGGCCGGCCAGCGACAGATAGGTGGTCAGGGCGGCGCCCTTGGTGCCGCGTTCCTCCTTGACCACCTGGATCAGCATGATCTGGCGGCGGCGGATCACTTCCTGGATCTTGTAGTTGCGCATGAACCGCGGCGGCATGCGGCGTTCGCGCGAATCCTCGACGCTGTCGACGTCCCCGCCCACCATCTCGGGCGGCGGCTGGTCGTCGGCGTGGTCGATGGTGTCGATGTCGTCGTCGACATCGTCCTCGGCCGGATCGAAGGCGGCGGTCTCGGCCGCGGCCGCATCGGCGGGCGCCTCGGCCGGCGCGGCGGTCCCCAGCAGGGCCGGCGCGCCGGCCAGCGCCCAGGCGCCGGGGGCGGCATCGGCGGCAGCATTGGGGCCGGTATCGAGGGCCGGATGGTCAGGCCGAGCCCAGGATGCGGGCGTGGGGATGGTGGGGGTGGCTTCGGCGACCAGCGCCGGGGTGGCGGCGCGCGCCCAAGGGTGGGGTGAGGGATCGGCCGATACGGTCAGCGCGGTCGAGGCCGTCAGGGCGGCGGTCAGCGCGGGCAGGCCGGCGATGGCCCAGGCTTCCGCCGCCGGGGTGGCGGCGAGGACGGGCGGCGGGGCAGCCTCGCGCCGCCGTTCGCGGGACATGCGCTGTGGACGGGCCGGCGGCGGGGGCGGTGCCTCGGCGGTCTGGCTCAGCGCGAATTCGAGTTCGTCTTCCTCTTCCTCGCGGCGGGCCTCCTCGGCCTCCATCTCCAGCAGGCGTTGGCGGTCGGCGACGGGGATCTGGTAATAGTCGGGATGGATCTCGCTGAAGGCGAGGAAGCCGTGCCGGTTGCCGCCATACTCGACGAAGGCGGCCTGCAGGCTTGGTTCGACGCGGACGACCTTGGCGAGGTAGATATTCCCCTTGAGATGCCGTTTGGCCGAGGTCTCGACGTCGAAATCTTCTAGCCGGCTACCGTCCAGTACCACCACGCGGGTCTCTTCCGCGTGGGTGGCGTCGATCAGCATGCGCTTGGTCATTCAGTCCTGAACTCCGGTACGCCGCTTCACGGCCGGGCGCGGTCCTGCGACGGACACGTGCCGGCGGGCGGCTGAAAAGGCTTGCGGCGAGAGGCACGTCCGCGCGCCCGGGCCGGTGAACGCGCGCGCCGGCCAGGCCGCATCCGTCCCGCGTCGGGACCGGTATCGCTACCGTCGGAATGTGGCGCGGCATGGCGTTGTTCAACAGTCCCTGGTGGCGGGCGCTGCGTGTCCGGGTGGAACGCTGCCCCATGGTGAAGACGGGTGCCTGCCATCCGTCACGGATCGGCCCCGGCGCGCCACAGGTCCATCACAGGCGAGCGCGACACGGGCGGTGAAGCGGCCAAGGGGCGGTACGGATCCTTCCCCTGACGTGCCTGGGTCATGGCACATCCTGCCAGGAACGGGTCCTGACCGGTTCAGGGGTCGCGCAGCCGCCGGATCAGGCCAGGAAGGCGCCGGGAACCGGCTGCCCCCAGTTGCAACACCGGAGCATCCGGACCATGAAGCAAACCGCCCCTGACCGCAAGCGTCTCGTGCGGCACCGCCATGAAGCAGCCTTAATCAACACGGAAGCTGCATTCCCGCATCCAATGTGTTAAGCGGCGATCATGGCACCCGATGTCCCGGTTACGCGACGCCTGCTGCTGGGCCGCTTCGGCGCCGGCGGGGCAGTACTGGCCACGTTCCTGGTCCCGGGCCTGGTCACGTTCCTGGCCCCGGGCGCGGCCATCGCCGCCCGCGCCACCACACCACGCGCGCCGAACCCGCTCGCCCTGCCTCCGGCCAGGCCCGGGCCGGCGGACCGCAAGCCGCCGGTGGTGATGCTGGACCCCGGCCATGGCGGCAAGGACCCCGGTGCGATCGGCGTGTCCGGCACCCACGAGAAGCACATCACCCTGGCCGCCGCGCAGGAGCTGAAACGCCTGCTGGAAGCCGGCGGCACCTACCGCGTGGAGCTGACCCGCACCCGCGACGTGTTCATCCCGCTGGACGACCGCGTCGCCCGCGCCCATGCCCGCGGCGCGGCCCTGTTCGTGTCCATGCACGCCGACGCGCTGCCCGACCATACGGTGCGCGGGGCCTCGGTCTATACGCTCGCCACCACCGCTTCCGACGCGCAGACCGCCGCGCTGGCGCGCCGCGAGAACAGCGCCGACCGCTTCATCGGCGCCGCCTGGCGCGATGCCCCGCCCGAGGTCGGCCAGATCCTCGCCAGCCTGGTGCGCCGGGAAACCCGCACCGGGTCGTCGCGCATCGCCCGCGGCCTGGTCGGCCAGCTGGACCGCGACCTGCCGATGCTGCAGAACCCCGCCCGCCACGCCAGCTTCCAGGTGCTGAAGGCCGTCGACATCCCGTCCGTCCTGGTCGAGATGGGGTTCATGTCGAACGCCAAGGATGAAGCCGCGCTGCGCCGCCCCGACCATCGCCGCCTGGTCGCCACCGCCATGAAGCGGGCGATCGACGGCTACTTCGCCGCCGTGGCACAGACCGCCGACTCGGCTCGGCCGGGCGGGCGGGCCGGCTGAAATCGTTCGATACAGGCCGGGAATCAACCGAACGCTGGCGATTCCGGGTTGAAGCGTCCATATCCCGCAGACCATGACACAGCCACTGACCGCCGGCGAACCGCTGGCGCCGAAGCCGGAGCCTCGCGGCACGACCACCCCGCCTGCGGCCGGCAAGCCGAAGAAGCGGCGCAGCCTGCCTGTCCGCATCCTGCGCGGGCTGGCAGGCCTGATCCTGGGCCTGGGCGTGCTGGTCGGCATCGTCGGTGCCGCCGCCGCCTGGGGTGCGTACCGCCATTTCAGCGCCGGCCTGCCGGATGTGGAGGGGCTGCAGAACTACCAGCCCCCGGTCATGAGCCGCGTCTATTCCTCGGACGGGCGGCTGCTGTCGGAACTGGCGACGGAACGGCGCATCTTCGTGCCGATCTCGGCCATCCCCAAGCAGGTGCAGCAGGCCTTCGTATCGGCCGAGGACCAGAATTTCTGGACCCATCGCGGCGTCGATCCGCTGGCCATCGCGCGCGCCGCGATGTTCAACCTGACGCATATGGGACAGGGGAAGCGCCCGGTCGGTGCGTCGACCATCACCCAGCAGGTCGCCAAGAACATGCTGCTGGACAACCAGCTGACGCTGGGACGCAAGGTGAAGGAAGCGATCCTGGCCTTCCGGATCGAGGAGAACCTGACCAAGGACCGCATCCTGGAGCTGTACCTGAATGAAATCTACCTGGGCCTGGGCGCCTATGGCGTGGCCGCGGCGGCCCAGACCTATTTCAACAAGGCCCTGGACGAGCTGACCATCCAGGAAGCCGCCTTCCTGGCCGCGCTGCCCAAGGCGCCCAACAACTACAACCCGTTCCGCTATCCCGACGCCGCCCGCGCGCGGCGCGACTGGGTGCTGGACCGGCTGACCGACGACCGGTTCATCACCGCCCAGCAGGCCGCGGCGATGAAGGCCGAATCGATCATGCCCAACGAATTCCGCCGCCCGCCGCCGATCCCGGGCGGGGAGTGGTTCGCCGAGGAAGTGCGCCGCCAGCTGATCACGCAGTTCGGCCAGGATGCCGCCACGCAAGGCGGGCTGATGGCGCGGTCCAGCATCGATCCGGTCCTGCAGCTGGCGGCCGAGAAGGCGCTGCGCGACGGGCTGATGGCCTATGACCGCAAGCGCGGCGGCTGGCGCGGCGGCGTGACCCGGCTGGACCTGGGCCCGGCGCTGGAGAAGGACTGGCCGACCGCGCTGGGCTCGGTTGCCCGCCCGCCCGGCATGCTGCTGGAATGGAAGCTGGCGGTGGTGCTGTCGATGACGGATACCGAGGCTCGCCTCGGCTGGGCCGAACCCAACGGCACCGGCGGCATCGTCCGCAAGACCGGCGCGATCGTGCTGTCCGACCTGCCCTGGGCACGCCCGGTCAAGGACGGCAAGCAAGGGCCCGCGCCACGCCGGATCAGCGAAATCCTCCAGCCCGGCGACGTGGTGATGGTGGAACCGCCGGCGATGCAGCCGATGGCCGCCGCCGCCCCGCCCGCCCCCGCCGCGCGCGGTGCCCGCCCCGCCCCCGCGCAACCCGCCGCCCCCGCCCTGCCGCGCCTGACGCTGCGCCAGATACCGGCGGTGCAGGGCGCCCTGGTGTCATTGGAACCGACCACCGGGCGCGTCGTCGCCATGGTCGGCGGCTGGAGCTTCGAGCAGAGCCAGTTCAACCGCGCCACGCAGGCCCAGCGCCAGCCCGGGTCCAGCTTCAAGCCGATGGTCTACCTGACCGCGCTCAGCAAGGGACTCTCGCCCAGCCAGCGGGTGCGGGACGCGCCGATCGTGGTGGATAACGGGTCCGCCGGGCGCTGGCGGCCCGGCAACTATTCCGGCACGTTCAGCGGGCCGATCCCGATGCGCATGGCGCTGGAGAAATCGCTGAACCTGGTGACCGTCCGCCTGGCCCAGCATGTCGGGATGGAGGCGGTGGCCGAGACCGCCATCGCCTTCCACATGGTCGACTCCATGCCCCGCGTACTCCCCGCCTCGCTCGGCGCCGTCGAAACCACGGTGATGCGCGAGGCCGGGGCCTATGCCTCGCTCGCCACCGGCGGGCGAGAGGTGCTGCCGACCGTGATCGACAGCGTGCAGGACCGCAACGGCCACGTGGTGTGGCGCAGTGCGGCACAGGCCTGCGATACGTGCGGCGATGGCAGCGCCACCCCGCAGATGGTGGACACGCGCCGCCAGATCGCCGATCCGGCCAGCGTGTTCCAGCTGGTCACGATGATGCAGGGCGTGGTGCAGCGCGGCACCGGCTATGCCGCCGGCAAGGGCCTGGGCCGGCCGATCGCCGGCAAGACCGGCACCACGCAGGACTTCTTCGATGCCTGGTTCACCGGCTTCACCGCCGACCTGGTCACCGCCGTCTGGGTCGGCTTCGACACCCCGACCTCGCTGGGCAACGACGAAACCGGCGGATCGATCGCCGCGCCGATCTTCCACTCCTATATGGAGGTGGCGCTGCGCGACCGCCCGGTGATCCAGTTCCCGCAGCCGCCGGGCGTGACCATGGCCGCCTGGGAAGGCTCGACCGACGCCTTCAAGCCCGACCAGCCGCCGGGCGGGTCCGGCCCGCTGATCACCGGCCTGGGCATGGGGCCGATGTCGGATATCCCGGCGGGCGGCGGCACCGTCCATGGCGGGGTCGACAGCAACCTGCCCGGTGTGTATTGACCCGGCCCCTGACGCGCATCGCGGTGTAGAGACATGTCCGCTGAATCCGAAGCCCTGAACGAGCAGATCAAGCAGTCCGTCGCGCTGCTGAGGAGGCATCTTTGACTGGGATGTCGCCGAAGACCGCCTGGCGGAGCTGAACAACCGCGCCGAGGACCCGGCGCTGTGGAACGACGCCGCCGCCGCCCAGAAGCTGATGCGGGAACGCAATCAGCTCGCCTCCGCCATGGAAGGCGTGGTCAGGCTGGAAGCGGATGTCGCCGACGCGATGGAGCTGATCGAACTCGCCGAGGCCGATGGCGACGACACGATGGCGGCCGATGCCGTCGCGTCGCTGCGCGCCCTGGCCGAGGAGGCGAAGCGCCGCGAGATCGAGAGCCTGCTGTCGGGCGAGGCCGACGGCAATGACTGCTATGTCGAGCTGAACGCCGGCGCCGGCGGGACCGAGGCGCAGGACTGGGCCGAGATGTTGATGCGCATGTATATGCGCTGGGCCGAGCGGCATGAGTACAAGGTGCAGCTGCTGGATCAGAGCGAGGGGGAACAGGCCGGCATCAAGTCGGCGACGCTGCAGATCTCGGGGCCTAATGCCTATGGCTGGCTGAAGACCGAGGCCGGGGTCCACCGCCTGGTGCGGATCAGCCCGTTCGACGCCAATGCGCGCCGCCAGACCAGCTTCGCCTCGGTCTATGTCTCGCCGGTCGTCGACGACGCGATCGAGGTGGAGATCAACCCGGCCGATCTGAAGGTGGACACGTTCCGCGCCTCGGGCGCGGGCGGGCAGCACGTGAACAAGACGGAAAGCGCGATCCGGATCACCCATGTCCCGTCGGGCATCATCGTCGCGTGCCAGACCGATCGCAGCCAGCACCGCAACCGCGCCAACGCGATGGCGATGCTGAAGTCCCGGCTGTACGAGGCCGAGTTGCAGAAGCGTGAGGCGGTGGCCGCGGCGGTCGAGGATGCCAAGACCGATATCGGCTGGGGCCATCAGATCAGGAACTATGTGCTGGCGCCCTATCAGCTGGTGAAGGACCTGCGCACCGGGGTCGAGAAGGGCAATCCGGACGCGGTGCTGGATGGCGGGCTGGACGAGTTCATGGCCGCGGCCCTGGCCGCCCGTGCCGGGGCGACCCGGTCCGAAGCCAGCGCGCAGGCGCGGTAGGCGGGATCAGGGCGCGGTGGTATCGCCGTCTTCGCGATAGACGAACACGCCGAAATTGATCCGCCCGGTCTCGGCCGTGTCGGCCGGTTCTGCCTCCAGCAGTTCCATCGCGATGCGGTTCAGGTCCACCAGGGCGCGCACCGAGATGGCGCGGGCCTCGTCCTCCAGCCGGCGGGTCATGGCGGGGCTCAGGCGGTCGTAATGGACCGAGCGGTCCATGAACGGCGCGGCGTCCCGGGCGGCGATGTTGGCGGCGGCGGCGGCGACATGGTCGTGCAGGTTGCGCCCGAAGAAGAACAGCTGCTCATCGCCGCCGGCGCGGGGGATGAAGGCTGCGCTGTTCAGGTGCACGCGGTCCTGCGCGTCCAGGGTCGCGAGGCCCTGGCTCAGCCATTCGTCCAGCACCGCGCGCGGGCGGACATCGGTGGTGACCGAGGCGACCAGCGTCTCGAACGTCTCGCCCATCGGGGCGCTGCGCGGCAGCGGCAGCGGAGCGCCGGTCGCGTCGTCCTGGCCCAGCGCCAGCCAGCGGGCGACGATCTGCGTGCCGATCGTCACCACGTCGGGCACCGCGGCATTATTTTGCTGGTCCGACCGCAGGCGACGGATTTCCTTGCGGTGCACGCCCGTCATCAGACTGACGCGGCTGTCGGTGCGGGTTCTGGGGTCCGGCAGCATGTCGGTGGCGGCGACCTCCACATACAGGCCGCGCAGGAGTTCTGAAATGACGGGAAACGTGATACCATTGCGGATCAGCAGGCGGACCAGTGGCCGCAACATGAACCTCGCCGCCGTCAGCAAAGCGGTTGAACCGGGCAGCGTCATCGGGGCAAGCTGGACCATCGAGAGAGACCCTGGTGGAGTTCGTTACCGGTAACACACCCCAAGTGGGAAAAATACCCACAAAATCGCGCCGGTCGGTTGACGTGGGATTTTTTCCCACATATGTTTCCGAGGGTCGGACGGGTTCATGCGTCGAATCCGGCCCGCCAAACCAGAGGGACGGAGAGGGACATGTCTTTCTCGCAAACCGCACAACTGCATGCGCCTACCCCCAAGCGGGCCCATGCGGCGGCGGCGCAGCCCCGCGGCCTCGGGCGCCGTGTGCCGCTCGTTGAACTCGACTTCCTGCTTGAGGACAACGCCGCGCCGGTCCGCCACGACGCCGATACCGACATCGACATCCGCCAGCTTCGCCATCATACCAAGAATGCCCTGCAGCGCATCATGGGCCTGGTTTCGGCCGCGCCGGGGCTGTGCGACACCCCGCAGGGGGAGCACATCGCCCGCCAGCTCGAACGCCGGATCCAGCTTTCCGCGGCGATCTCGGACGCGCTGTTCGGCCTGACGCAGGCGCCGGCGTCGATGACCGACCGGCTGCGGTCGATGTGTTCGAACGTGGTCGAGCTGATGTCCGATCCCACACAGGTCGTGCAGACCGGTGTCTCGGTCCGCGGCGACTGCCCGGCGCATCTGCGCGACAGCGTCGTCCGCATCACGCATGAACTGGTGGCCAACGCGATGAAGCACGGCATGCGCCGGCGCAGCCGCGGCCGGGTCACGGTCCGCCTGCACAGCGACGCCAACGGGCATACCCGCCTGACCGTGATCGATGACGGCAACGGCTTCCACGGCAAGCCGGCCATGGGCGAGGGGCTGCATGTCGCGCAGATGCTGGCCGACGAGTTCGGCGGCACGCTGTCGCTACGCTCGGATGGCCGCACGGTCGCGGTGCTGGACATGCCCGCGACGGCCGAGCCCACGGCCTAGAATCAGGGCGCGGTCCGGCGCGCCTATTCCATTTCGCGTTCCAGGGCCTCGATCTCGGCGTCCGAGAATCCGAAATGGTGGGCGACCTCGTGGATCACCACATTGCGGACCAGGCGATACAGGTCCTCGCCGGTTTCGATCCATTCCAGCAGGATGGGTTCGCGATACAGGAAGATCAGGTCCGGCTCGCGCACCGGGTCGGACACGCTGCGCTCGGTCAGCGGGGTGCCGCGGTACAGCCCGGTCAGGTCCCAGCCGGACTCGATCTCCAGCTCCTCCAGCGTCTCCTCGTCGGGCATGTTCTCGACGGCGATGCCCACGCTCTGCACATGCCGCGCCAGCCGCAACGGGATCGTGGACAGTGCCCGTTCGGCCATATTCTCGATATCTTCCAGGCTGGGCGGATGGCCAAAGCCGGGGATTGGGTTACGCATGTCGCTCATACGGCTACTCGGTGGCCTGCCCGGCCGCTCCGGTCAAGCCGAACGATGGGGAGAACGCATGATGGTGCCGAAACTGACCGACGCCGCCCGCGCCAGCCTGGCCACCGACCTGCCGGACTGGCACCTGGTGGACGGGCGCGACGCGATCCGCCGCGAGTTCCGCTTCCGCGACTTCAGCGAGGCCTGGGGCTTCATGTCCCGCGTCGCACTGCTGGCCGAGAAGCAGGACCACCACCCCGAATGGTTCAACGTCTGGGCCACGGTGCGGATCGAGCTGACCACGCATGACGCCGGCGGGCTGAGCGCGCGGGATGTGGCCTTCGCGCGCGCGGTGGACGCGCTGGCGGCCTGATGGAGGGGGCGAGCTTTCCCGCGCGGGCGGCGGCGATCCGGCGGGCGAGCGCGCTGCTGTGCCTGCGCCTGGGCTGGGCACCGCTGCACGAGGTGCCGCTGCCGAACGGGCGGCGGGCCGACATCCTGGCGATGCTGCCCGATGGCGGGTTCGCCTGCATCGAGGTGAAATCAGGGCCGCGGGACTTCCTGACCGACCAGAAATGGCCGGAATACCGCGATTTTTCCGACCTGCTGTATTTCGCCGTCGATGCCGATTTTCCGCTGGCCATGCTGCCGGCGCAGACCGGGCTGATCGTGACCGCGGGGCTGGAGGCGGACCTGCTGCGCGACGCCCCGCCGCATCGGCTGCCGGCCCCGCGGCGGAAGGCGCTGACCCAGCGCTTCGCCCTGCTGGCCGCCGGGCGGCTGGCCGTCGCGCAGGACCCGGACGGCACCGCAGCGATCCGCGCGGCGCTGCGGGTGGAGTAGCGGCGCGATGCGGCTGCCAGGCGGGTTCGGCGGGCGGTTCGACGTCTCCGTGCCCTTGTTCGCGGCGGTGGCGGGCGGGCTGTGCCTGCTGGTCGTCCTGCCGATGGGCTGGCTGGCGTGGTTCAGCATCACCGACAGCTCGGGCGCGCCGACCGCGGCCAATGTCCTGCGGCTGGTCACCGACCCGGCTTTGCGCAAGCCGCTGTTCGTCTCGCTGCGGATCGCCGCCGCCGCCGCCGCGCTGGCCTGCGTGGTGGCCACGCCCATGGCCTGGCTGGTGGCGCGGACCGATCTGCCGTTCCGCGCCACCATCCGCGCCCTGGTGACCGCGAGCTTCGTCACCCCGCCCTTCCTGGGCGCGGTGGCGTGGGAACTGCTGGCCGCGCCGAACTCCGGCATCCTGAACGGCTGGGCGCGGGCCTGGTTCGGTTGGCAGGAATTCGACTATCTGTTCGACATCTACACGATCGAAGGCGTGGCCTTCTGCATCGCCTGCTATGCCTTTCCCTATGTGTTCACCCTGCTGGCCGGGGCGCTGGATGCGATCCCGTCGGACCAGGAGGACGCATCCCGCGTGCTGGGCGCCGGGGCCGGCACGACATGGCGGCGGGTCACGCTGCCGCTGATCCTGCCGTCGATGCTGGCCGGCACGCTGGTGGCCTTCCTGCAGGCGCTGACGCTGTTCGGCACCCCGGCGATCCTGGCCCTGCCGTCGGGGTTCCATACGCTGACGACGAAGATCTGGAGCCTGTTCCAGGTGCCGCCGCAGCTGAACCTGGCCTCGGCCGCCGCCCTGCCGCTGCTGGCGGTCACCCTGGCGGTGCTGTGGGCGCAGCGCCGGCTGCTGGGCAACCGGTCCTTCGTCGTGGTGGGCGGCAAGAACAGCGCCCCCCGCCGCATCCCGCTGGGCCCGTGGCGCTGGCCGGCGCTGGGCCTGTGCCTGCTGATCATGCTGAACCCGGTCATCCTGCCCTATGCCGCGCTGGCCAAGACCGCCTTCGTCGACCGGCTGTCCGACCCGCTGGGCTGGGACACGCTGTCGCTGCGCCATGTCCGGTTCGTGCTGTGGGAGTTCTCGGGCACCCGCCCGGCCATGCTGAACACCCTGGTCCTGGGCGCGGGCAGCGCCACCGTCGTGACCTTCACGGCCCTGGTCGTCGGCTATCTGGCGCAGCGGCGCCTGGTCTGGGGCCACCGGGCCCTGCCGGTGCTGGCCATGGCCCCCATCGCCGTGCCCGGCATCGTGATGGGCGTGGGGCTGTTCCTGGTCTACTCCCGCCCGCCCTTCCTGCTGTACGGCACGCTGTGGATCCTGCTGGCGGGCTTCGTGACGCTGGAAATGCCCGCCGGGTTCCAGCAGGTGCGCGCCGCCCTGCTGGGCCTGCACCCGGAAATGGAGGAGGCCGCGCGGGTCTACGGCGCATCCCGCCTGCGGGCGCTGCGCCAGATCACCGCCCCGCTGCTGCGGACCACCATCGTCGCGACCTGGAGCATCGTCTTCATCGCCGTGATCCGGGAGCTGTCGGCGACCATCCTGCTGACGACGTCGAACACCAAGGTCATCTCGGTGGTGATCTACGACCTGAACGAGAGCGGCGATCTCGGCGCCATCGCCGTCCTCGGCCTGGCCCTGCTGGCGGTCACCTTCGCGGTGGTCCTGCTGGTCAACCGCCTGCCCTTGCTGGATGGCGGCGGGCGGCAATGAGCTTATGGGCCGGGGCCGGTCAGACCCCGAAAATCTCGGTATAGCGCTTCTTGGTCTCCTCGGCCCTGGCCAGCAGGGCGATGGGGTCCGAGCGCAGGACCTTGATCTCGGACAGCGGCTTGCGCCCGGGCGGCAGGGTCACGCCGGGGTGGAACGACCGGATGCCCCCGGCATCCGACAGCACTTGCTGACAGGGGGCCGAAAACAGGAACCCGGCGAACAGGCGGGCGGCGTTCGGGTGCGGGGCGCGCGCCATCACGGCGGCCTGGCCCGAGATCAGGGGCGAGCCTTCGGCCGCGTAGACCACCTCGATCGGGTTGCCCGCCTCCTTCAGGTAGAACACGACGTATTCGCCGCCATCGACCATGATCGAGCGCTCGCCCTGCGCCACCTTCTTCGGCGGGTCGGATGCCGATTGCACCTGCATGACGCGCTGCCTGGCCAGCTCCTCGAAAAACCCCCAGCCCAGGGCGTTGGCGGTGGCGAAGGTGCTGGTCAGGATGGTGCCGGAATAGCCCGGATGCGCCTTCACCATCCGCATGCGCCATTGCGGGGCCAGCAGGTCGGCAAAGCCTTTGGGCGCGTTCTCGGTCTTCACCTGCCTGGTGTTGTAGGCGATCACGCTCAGCTGCGCCCGCACGCTGGCGAACAGCCCGTCGGGATCACGCTCCTGCGCCGGCCAGAACCGTTCGACATCCGCCGGGACGAACCGGGTGAGCCAGCCTTTCTGCTTCCAGCCGACGAACATCCCGACATCGGAGCTTTCCACGACGTCGGCCGCGGCGATGTTGGAGGCATATTCCTGCTCGATCCGCTGCAGGACCCTCTCGGCGCCCGACCGTTCGAGCTGGATCCGGATGCCCGGGTAGCGTTCCTGGAACAGCGAGACCGCCTTCTGCGCCACCGGCAGGTCGATCGAGGTGTGGAAGACCGCCGCACCTTCCCTGGTGGCGGCGGCGACCAGCGCGTCGTGCCCATCCTGCGCCCGCGCCCGCCCCGCCGGCAGCACCCCGGCACCCACCCCGGCACCCATTCCAGCCAGCACCGCTCGGCGTCCGACGGGGAAGCGGGCGGAATCGGTCATCGGCGGCATCCTTGCGGTCTTCCTGCCGGCCGTAGATGGCGAATCGGACCGCGAAACGCAACCGCGCCACGGCCGCGGCGGGCGGCGCCGGTTCAGCCGCGGGTCAGGGTGAAGCGGCGGGCACAGGACTGGCTGTCGAACATGGCGTCCATGGTCTTGCCGACCACCTTGCCGGTGACGATGACGGCCGAACCGGACCGGCCCCAGCGCTGCTCGCCGGTGACGGTGCCGTCGGGCTTCACGGTGACGGTGACGACGACGTTCATCTGGCGGTTCCAGGTGTACTGGAACTGCCCGTCCTTGACCGTGATGGTGGTCTTGCGGGTCTCGGCCCCGCATGTGCCGTCGTCGCCGCGCACCCGCACCCCGTCGCCGGTATAGGTGCCGTCCAGCGGCCCGTCGGCGCGCGCCGGCGGGGCCAGGGCGAGGCAGCCGGCAACGACCAGCGACCAGGCGGCGGCGTATCGGGCACTCTGTCGGACTGGCATCGTCTCGCTCTCCATGAACGTAACGATCGTCCGCGATCGCGCGGCAAAGTCAACACGGGCTGTGTGACGGCGTGTAACGCGCCGGCGCGGCTGGAGATGATTGCCGCCGGCGCGGCTGGGGGCGGTGATGGGCCGGGGGATGGTCATGGAGCGGAATGGTGGAGCTGAGGGGAATCGAACCCCTGACCTCCTCATTGCGAACGAGGCGCT
>CAYZKM010000077.1:0-13081 GCA_964478525.1 uncultured Bifidobacterium sp. | reverse complement strand
CAGGGTCTGCGCCTGTTCCTCGACCACCGAGAGCAGCCGGTTCCACATGATCTGCAGTTCGATTTCGGCGATGGGGCTGCTCATGCCTGGTCTCCTTCGATCACGATCTCGCCGCCGGTGCCGACGCGGGCGGTGAAGCCGGCGGGCAGGATGGTGGTGGTGCCTTCCTCGACGATGGCAGCCGGGCCGGGGATGCGCATGCCCGCGGACAGATCGTCGCGGCTGTACAGCGCCGCCTCGACCGCGGTGCCGGTGGCGCCGTCCACGATCCGGCGGTGCCCGGCGGGTGGCGCACGCCCCGCATCCGGCGGGTCGGGGGCGCGGGCCACCGGCGCGGGCGGCTGCGACAGCGACAGCGTCCAGGTCAGTGCCTCGATCTCCAGCTTCGGGATGACGCGCCCGAACAGCCGGCCATAGGTGGCATCGAAGGCGGCGCGCAGCGAGGCGGGGTCCAGCGCGTCCCCGCTCAGCGGCACCGGGATTTCATGGCCCTGCCCGCGATAGCGCATATAGGCCGTGCGGGTTTCCACCAGGTCCCCGGCGGGGACGCCCTGGCGCACGACGGACAGGGCCTCGGCGCGCATATCGGCGAACAGCGCGTCCATGGCCGGCCCGTCCAGCCGGTCCAGCCGGACCAGCATCGTGCGCACGACCTCGTACGCGATCGGCGCGCCGAGGAAGCCATGCGCCGACCCGACCCCGGCATCGCGGGGGATGACGATGCGGCCGATCCCCAGCTTCTGCGCCAGGCGCACGGCATGCAGCGGCGCGGCGCCGCCGAAGGCGATCAGCGTGCGGTTGCCGGTTTCCTTGCCGTTCTCCACCGCGTGGACGCGCGCCGCGCTCGCCATGTTTTCATCGACGATCTCGGCGATGCCGCGCGCCGCTTCCGCCGCCGCCATGCCCAGGGCCGACCCGATGCCATCGGTGACGGCGGCGGTGGCGGCGGTGGCATCCAGCACGATCTTGCCGCCGGCGAAACGGGCGGGATCGATACGGCCCAGGACCACATCGGCATCGGTGACGGTGGGCGCGGTGCCGCCACGGCCATAGCAGGCGGGACCGGGTTGCGAGCCGGCGCTGTCGGGGCCGACGACGATGCGGCGCAGCGCGTCGACGCGCCCGATCGAGCCGCCGCCGGCGCCGATCTCCACCATGTCGATCACCGGGATGCGCACGGGAATGCCGCTTCCCTTGGCGAAGCGATAGGCGCGGGCGACCTCGAAATGGCGGGATTGCTGCGGCGTGAAATCGTCGATCAGCGTGATCTTGGCGGTCGTGCCGCCCATGTCGAAGGACAAAGCGCGGTCGTGCCCGCCGGCCTCGGCGATGTGGCGCGCCAGGATCACCCCGCCGGCGGGCCCGCTTTCCACCAGGCGGACGGGGAAGCGGCGGGCGGTCTCCACCGTGCAGATGCCGCCCGAGGACATCATCAGCAGCAGCGGGCAGGACGCGCCCAGGCCTCGCAGCCCCGCCTGCATCGCGGCGATATAGCGGTCCATCAGCGGCAGCACATAGGCGTTGGCGACGGTGGTGGAGGTGCGTTCATACTCGCGGATTTCCCGGCACACCTCCGACGACAGGGTGATCGCCAGGTCCGGCATCGCCGCGGCCAGCACCGCGCGGGCGCGCTGTTCGTGGGCGGGGTTGACGTAGGCGTGCAGGAAGCTGATCGCCACCGCCTCGATGCGTTCGGACGTCAGAACATCCGCCAGCGCAACAAGCCCGGCCTCGTCCAGCGCCACCAGCACCGACCCGTCGGCGGCGAGGCGTTCCGTCACCTCCAGCCGCAGGTCGCGCGGCACCAGCGGGGCCGGGCGTTCCATGTACAGGTCGTATTGCTGGAAACGATGCTCGTAGGCGATCTCGATGGAATCGCGGAACCCGCGCGTGGTGATCAGCGCGGTGCGCGCGCCCTTGCGCTCGATCAGCGCGTTGGTGGCGAGTGTGGTGCCATGGATCACGAGGTCGAGCGCCGAGGCCGCCACGCCGGCGCGATCGAGGATGGCGCGGGCGCCGTCGATCACCGCGCGGTCCGGCGCGTCGTGCGTCGTCAGCAGCTTGGCCGACAGGGTTCGATCCGGCAGCGAAAGCACGAGGTCGGTGAAGGTGCCGCCGATATCGACAGCGAGGCGGGTGCGCGCGGACATGACGGAACTTCCACTTTTCACGGGCGAGCGGAACAGGATAGGGTATCCGGCAGAAAGTGTCGTGGTGCCCCGCGTCGGGGTCAACGACCCAGAAGCACGCGCCACAACGGCGGTACGGCAACAGGGGGAAACGCGCATGACGGTGACGCCGCCATGCTGATGTATATCGTGCGTCGGCTGCTGCTGGCGGTCGTCACCTGCGTGGCGATCTCGGTGCTGACGTTCATCATCATCCGCCTGCCGCCCGGCGACTTCGTGGATGCCTATATCGCCAACCTCGCCTCCACCGGCAGCTCGATCAGCGCCGAGCAGGCGCAGGCGATGCGGGTGGAGTACGGGCTGGACCGGCCGGTCGTGGTGCAGTACTGGCTGTGGATGAACCGGGTCATCGGCGGCGATTTCGGGGTGTCCATGATGTGGCGCCGCCCGGTGACCGAGGTGATCGGCGACCGGCTGTGGCTGACCATGGTGGTGTCCTTCGCCGCGCTGTTCCTGACCTGGACGCTGGCGCTGCCGATCGGCATCTACTCGGCGGTGAAGCAGTACTCGATCGGCGATTATGTCGCGACAATGCTGGGCTTCATGGGCCTGGCGATCCCCAATTTCCTGCTCGCGCTGATCCTGATGTATCTCGGCTTCCGCTATCTCGGGCTTTCCGTGGGCGGGCTGTTCTCGGCCGAGTTCGCGCAGGCGCCCTGGAGCCTGGCGAAACTGTGGGACCTGGCCAAGCATGTCCCCCTGCCCGCCTGTGTGCTGGCACTGGCCGGCACCGCGCACCAGATCCGCATCATGCGCGCCAATCTGCTGGACGAGCTGCGCAAGCCCTATGTGATCACCGCCCGCGCCAAGGGCATTCCGGAAAGCCGGGTGATCCTGAAATATCCGGTCCGCGCCGCGCTGAACCCATTCGCGAGCTCGATCGCCTATGTGTTTCCCTATCTGGTCTCGGGCAGCATCATCGTCTCCCTCGTGCTGGGCCTGCCGACGGTGGGACCGCTGCTGCTGCAGGCGCTGGTCGCGCAGGACATGTTCCTGGCCGGCACGATCGTGCTGCTGCTGGGTGTGATGACCGTTGTCGGCACGCTGGTATCGGACCTGCTGCTGATGTGGATCGAGCCGCGGCTGCGCCTGACGGGGAAAGCATGAGCGGGTCGCTCGCCGACGAACGCCTGGCACAGGCGGGGCAGCTGCGGCTGACCTGGTGGCGGTTCAAGCGCCACAAGCTGGCCGTCGTCAGCCTGTTCATCGTGATCCTGTTCTACATGGTGGCGATCTTCGCCGATTTCCTGGCGATCTCGGACCCGCACGCCACCGATGCCCGCCGCAGCTACATCCCGCCGCAGGGCATCAACCTGTTCGACAATGGCAGCTTCAGCCCGCATGTCAGCGGGTTGAAGGGCGTGCGCGACATGAAGACCTTCAAGCTGGTCTACACGCCCGACCCGACGCGGAAGCTGCCGGTGCAGTTCTTCGCCCGCGGCTATCAGTACAACCTGTTCGGCCTGATCCCGACCGACCGCCACCTGCTGGGGATCTCCGGCGGCACGCCGGTCGACGGCATCTTCCTGCTGGGCACCGACCAGCTGGGCCGCGACCTGTATTCCCGCCTGGTCGTGGCGACCCGCATCTCGCTGGTCATCGGGCTGGCCAGCGTCGGGCTCAGCCTGGTCCTGGGCGTGCTGCTGGGCGGTGTGTCGGGGCTGTATGGCGGGATCGTCGATACGGTGCTGCAGCGGGTGATCGAGGTCATCCGCTCGATCCCCACCATCCCGCTGTGGATGGGCATCGCCGCCGCCCTGCCGAATACATGGAGCGTGATCCAGGTCTATTTCGCCATCACGCTGATCATCTCGCTGATCGGCTGGACCGAGCTGGCGCGCGTGGTGCGCGGGCGTTTCCTGGCCCTGCGAGAGGAGGATTTCGTCATCGCCGCCGAACTCGCGGGGGCGGGGCAGCTGCGGATCATGCTGCGCCACATGCTGCCTTCCTTCACCAGCCATATCATCGCCGCGGTGTCGCTGGCGCTGCCGGCGATGATCATCAGCGAGACATCCCTGTCCTTCCTGGGCCTGGGCCTGCGCCCGCCGGCGATATCGTGGGGCATCCTGCTGCAGGACGCGCAGAACGTGCAGGTGCTGTCCGGCGCGCCCTGGCTGCTGATGGCGGCGGTGCCGGTGATTCTGGTGATCCTGGCATTCAATTTCCTGGGCGATGGGCTGCGCGACGCGGCGGACCCCTATGGCTGAGCTGCCCGCCCCCCTGCTTTCCGTGCGCGACCTGGCGGTGGAGTTCGCCCAGCCCGGCGGATCGGTGCGCGCGCTGGAATCCGTCAGCCTGGACCTGCGGCCCGGGCGCGTGCTGGGCGTGGTGGGGGAATCCGGCTGCGGCAAAAGCGTGACCGCGCGCGCCATCCTGCAGATCCTGGATCGCAACGGCTCGATCACGTCCGGCACCGTCACGCTGGACCCGGGAACCGCCTCGCCCACCGACCTCACCGCGCTCGACGCGCGCGGCCCCGCCATCCGCAAGGTGCGCGGCGGGCGCATCGGCCTGATCTTCCAGGAACCGATGGCCGCGCTGTCGATGCAGTACACGGTCGGCAACCAGATGATGGAAGCGATCCGGGTGCATAACGACCCCGGCAAGGCCGCGGCGCGTGACCGCGCGATCCGGCTGCTGCACGATGTCGGCATCCCCCGGCCGGAAACCAGGATCGATTCCTATCCGTTCCAGCTGAGCGGCGGGCTGCGCCAGCGTGTCGGCATCGCGCTGGCACTGGCGGCCGATCCCGACATCCTGATCGCCGACGAACCGACCACCGCGCTGGATGTGACGACGCAGGCCCAGATCCTGGCCCTGCTGCGCCGGCTGCAACGCGACCGGCAGATCGCGCTGATGCTGATCACCCACGACATGGGCGTGATCGCGCAGATGGCCGACGACGTTGCGGTGATGTATCTGGGCCGCATCGTCGAATACGCTCCGGTCGCCGAGGTATTCAGCGCGCCCCGCCATCCGTATACACAATCGCTGCTGCGGTCCGTTCCCGACCTGCGCGCGCGCCCACGGTCACGCCTGGCCACGATCGGCGGGGCGGTGCCGCAGCCGAACAACCGGCCCAAGGGCTGCCCGTTCCATCCGCGCTGCCCCGGCGCCATCGCCGGACGCTGCGACACGGCAACCCCCGCCCCCGTGCCGCCCGGCACTGTCGGTGCCTCCTGCTTCCTGGTGGAGGATGCGGCCGCATGAACGTGCTGGAAATCGACGGCCTGACCAAGCACTATCCGATCCACGCTGGCGTGCTGCGCCGCGAGGTCGGGCGCGTCCGTGCCGCCGATGACGTGAACTTCACCGTGCGGCGCGGCGAGACGCTGGCCCTGGTCGGCGAATCCGGCTGCGGCAAGACCACCGTCGCGCGCTGTATCCTGCGGGCGCTGAAGCCGACCGCGGGGGCGATCCGCTTCGCCCCGGGCGATGACGGGCGGATGATCGACCTGGCCCCGCTGTCGAAGCGCGCGCTGCGCCCGCTGCGGCGGCATATCCAGCTGATCTTCCAGGACCCCTATGCGTCGCTGAACCCGCGCATGATGGTGGGCGACATCATCGCCGAACCGCTGCTGGTGAACGGCGTCGCGCCGGCCGAACGCCAGCGCCGGGTCAGCGAGTTGCTCGATCTGGTCGGCCTGCCCGCCGTGGCGCGCACCCGGTTCCCGCACGCCTTCTCGGGCGGGCAGCGCCAGCGCATCGGCATCGCCCGCGCCCTGGCGCTGAACCCGCGCATGGTCGTCGCCGACGAACCGGTCTCGGCGCTGGACGTGTCGGTGCAGGCGCAGATCATCAACCTGCTGCTGGACCTGCAGGACCAGTTGAAACTGTCGGTCCTGTTCGTCGCGCATGATCTTGGCGTGGTGCGCCATGTCTCGGATCGTGTCGCGGTGATGTATGTCGGACGGATGGTGGAGATCGCGCCGACCGAGGCGCTGTACACCACCCCGCGCCATCCCTATACCCATGCGCTGCTGGCCGCGGTGCCCAAGGCCGATCCCGCCCTGCGCGACGCGGCCGAGGCGCCGATGGGCGAGGTTGCCGACCCGGCCAACCCGCCGCCCGGCTGCGCGTTCAACCCGCGCTGCCCCTTCGCCATCGACCGCTGCCGCGCCGAACGGCCCGGCCTGCGCGAGGTTGCGCCGGGACATCAGACAGCCTGCCATCGCGCCGAGGAGCTGTCGCTCTCCGGCGTTGGATAATTCGGTTTCGGAGGAAACGATGCGGCAATCGATCATCGGATGGGCGCTCGCGGCGGCCTTGTCGGTCTCTGTCGTACACGTGCAGATGGGGGGCGCGCATGCGCAGGGCGGGTTCGAGCAATCCGGCCTGGTCGGCAAGCTTGAAGCCCCGCAGATCGTCACCGACCCGGCGCAGATGCCGAAATCCTTCAAGGAGGCACCGCAGCTTGCCGAACAGGTCAAGGCCGGCAAGCTGCCGGCGGTGGCCGAACGGCTGGGCAGCGAGCCGATGGTGATCAAGCCGCTGCACAGCATCGGCACCTATGGCGGCATGTGGCGCCGCGGCTTCCTGGGACCGGGCGACCAGGAAAACGGCAACCGGATCCGCGCCGGCGACAAGCTGCTGTTCTGGAACGATTCGGGCACCGAGATCGCCCCGCAGGTCGCCAAGGGCTATGAACTCAGCGCCGACGGCAAGCGCACCACCCTGTTCCTGCGCAAGGGCATGAAATGGTCCGACGGCGCGCCGTTCACCGCCGACGACTTCATGTTCTGGTTCAAGGAAATCTACCCGGTCAAGGACCTGGTGCCCGTTCCGGTGCCGGAACTGTCGATCAACGGCAAGCCCGGCCGCATCGTCAAGATCGACGAGACCACCGTCGCCTTCGACTTCGACGAGCCCTATTTCCTGTTCCCCCGCCTGCTGGCCGGCGACACACAGATCGGCGGCGGGCAGTCGCGCCTGCAATCCAACGGGCGCGCGTTCGGCCCCTATGCCCCGGCGCACTACCTGCGTCGATACCTGCCGGCCAACAGCTCGGTCGAGGCGCTGAACGCCGAGGCGAAGGCCGCCGGCTATGACAACTGGGTGCAGTATTTCCAGTTCAAGGCCGACTGGGGCTACAACAAGGATGTGCCGACGATTGCCGCCTGGAAGATGATCCAGCCCATCAACGGCCAGATCTGGCTGATGGAGCGCAACCCCTACTACTATGTGGTTGATACCGCCGGAAACCAGTTGCCCTATATCGACAAGGTGCAGTTGACGCTGGCCGAGAACCCCGAGGTGATCAACCTGCGCGCGATCGCCGGTGAGTTCGACTATATGGAACGCTTCATGGACCTGGCGAAACTGCCGGTGTTCCTGGAAAACGCCGATCGCGGCGGCTATCGCGTGCGCCTCGATCCCGGGTTCAACGGCAGCGACTCCATGCTGTACGTCAACATGGCCTACAAGCAGGACCCCGAGATCCGCAAATGGCTTCAGAACACCGATTTCCGCCGCGCCCTCGCCCTCGGTATCGACCGCTCCCAGCTCAACGAAGCCTTCTGGCTCGGCCTTGGTGTCGTCAGCACCTCGATGCCGTCACCGGAAATTCCTGAAAGCCCCGGCGAGGAATACCGCCTGCGCTGGGCGACACTGGATGTGAAGAAGGCCAACGCGATGCTGGACGCGATCGGCCTGGCGAAGAAGGACCGCGAAGGGTTCCGCCTGCGCACCGATAACGGCCAGCGCCTGCGCCTGCAGATCGATGTCGCGCAGACCCTGACACCGACCTGGCCGCAGCAGGCCGAGATGATCATCCAGCAATGGAAGGCCATCGGCATCCACGCCGACGCCAAGCTGTTCGAGCGTGCGCTGTTCTACACGCGCATTCGCAACGACGACCATCAGCTCACGATCTTCTCGAACAACGGGTCCGAGAGCCTGTTCCTGTATACACCGCCCGTGCTACCCGTCGATCCCGTGTCCAGCCAGGGTGGCGCGGCCATCGCCAAATGGTGGGCATCGAACGGCGCCACCGGCATGGCACCCGAGGACCCGCAGATGATCAAGGCCTTCGACCTGCTGCGCAAGGCCGGCGGGCTGAACGAGCAGGACCGCACCAAATTGGCCCAGGATATCTGGAAGCTTGTCGTCGACCAGGCCTGGACGATCGGCATCGTCGGCCTGTCACCCACCTATATGGGCACCCGCGTGGTGAACAAGAAGCTGGAGAACGTGCCCGAACGGGTCTGCACGTCGCAGCATTGCCGCACACCGTGGAGCGCCTGGCCCCAGCAATGGTATTACAAATGAAGCACCTTATTCTGGCTGCCCTGCTCGCCTGTGCCACACCCGCACTTGCCCAGCATGGAGAGATGCGCCGCACCGGCCTGGTCGGCACGCTGGAAACCGCGCAGATCATCACCGATCCCGCGCAGTTTCCCCGCAAGTTCCAGGAATCGCCGCAGCTGGCCGAGCTGGTGAAGGCCGGCAAGCTGCCGCCGGTGGAACAGCGCCTGCCGGCGGATATCCTGGTGATCAAGCCGCTGCACGAGATCGGCAAATATGGCGGCACCTGGCGCCGCGCCTTCCTGGGGCCGGGCGACGGCGAGAACGGCAACCGCATCCGGTCAGGCGACAAGCCGCTGTTCTGGGACGTGACCGGAACAAAGTTGCAACCGCAACTGCTGAAATCGTACGAGATCAGCGCCGATGGCAAGCGCACCACGCTGCATCTGCGCAAGGGCCTGAAATGGTCCGATGGCGCGCCGTTCACCGCCGACGATTTCGTGTTCTGGTTCCAGGATATGTACCAGAACAAGGACATCGCCCCCTCGCCGTCGCCCAACATGACGCCCGATGGCAAGCCGGGCCGCGTGGTGAAGCTGGATGAAACGACCGTCGCGCTGGAATTCGACGTCCCGCATTTCCTGCTGCCGTCGCTGCTGGGCGGGGACTCGCAGGTCGGCGGCGGGCAATCGCGCATGCAGTCGGAAGGGCTGGCGTTCGGGCTGTACGCGCCGGCGCACTACCTGAAGCAATACCTGCCGAAATACACCCCGGTCGAGACCCTGAACGCGCAGGCCAAGGCGGCCGGCTATGCGAACTGGGTGCAGCTGTTCAAGTTCAAGACCGACTGGCGCCTGAACACCGAGCTGCCCACCGTGGCCGCGTGGAAGATGACGCAGCCGATCAACACCCAGACCTGGATGCTGGAACGCAACCCGTATTTCTATGAGGTCGATACCGAAGGCAACCAGTTGCCCTATATCGACCGCGTGCAGCTGACGCTGGCGGAAAACCCCGAGGTGGTGAACCTGCGCGCCATCGCCGGGGAATACGATGTCCAGGAACGCTTCATCGACATCGCCAAGCTGCCGGTTTTTCTGGAGAACGCCGAGCGGGGGAAATACACGTATCGTCTGGATCTCGGGTTCAACGGCAGCGATTCCCAGATCGTGTTCAACATGTCCTACACGGCCGATCCGGAGCTGGCGAAATGGTTCGCCAATGCCGATTTCCGGCGCGCGCTGTCGATCGCGATCGATCGCGACCAGTTGAACGAGACGTTCTGGCTGGGACTGGGCACGCCCGGTTCCGGCGTGCCGTCCGAGGTCGTGCCCGAAAGCCCGGGCAAGGACTATATCGCCATGTGGTCGAATTTCGACCCGGCCAAGGCGAACGCGATGCTGGACCGGATCGGGCTGACGAAGAAGGACCGCGAAGGATATCGCCTGCGCACCGACAATGGCGAACGCCTGCGCCTGCAGATCGATGTCGCGCAGACGCTGAACCCCACCTGGCCGCAGCAGATCGAAATGATCATCCAGCAATGGCGCGCGGTCGGCATCGCCGCCGATCTGAAGCTGCTGGAACGCAGCCTGTTCTTCACCCGTATCCGCAACGACCAGCACCAGCTCGTGCTGTTCTCGAACAGCGGGTCCGAAAGCCTGTTCCTGTTCCCCACGCTCGCCTTGCCGGTCGATCCCGCGGGCAGCCTGATGGGAACGGCATGGTCGCTGTGGTTCGCCAGTGGCGGAACCCAGGGGCGCAAGCCGGAGGACCCGGCCATGCTGCGCGTCTTCGAGCTGATGCGGACGGCGCCGAGCCTGGCCGAGGACCAGCGGAATGCGGCGGCGCAGGAGATCTGGCGCCTGGCGGCCGAGAACAAATGGCAGATCGGCCTGGTCGGCCAGGCGCCGGGCAGCCAGGGTAATCGCGTGGTGTCCAACCGGATGGGCAACATCCCCGAGCGCATCTGCATCTCTCAGCACTGCCGCCCGCCGTGGTCGGCCCGTCCCGAGCAATGGTACTTCAAGCAATAGATGATAGTTGCGCCACCGGGGGAAATGGACGCAAAATCCTTCCAACGACAACGGGCCGGCAGCAAATCCTTGCCCTGTTGTGACAAACGTCAGGTGGGGGGACAGATGCGCAGACGTGATATCCTGGCGGGCATCGGCGCCACGGCCCTGGCAGGCGGCCGTGCCGCGGCGGCCACGCCCTGGCTGAGCCCGCAACTGCCCGACGGCACCCGCGACATCGCACGCCCCGGCACCGCGCCGGGCACCGCCGGGCTGATCGAGCTGACCGACCGTCCCCCGAACTATGAAGCCCCGATCGAGGCGTTCCGCACCGCGATCACACCGAACGAGCAGTTCTTCATCCGCTATCACCTCAGCGAAATCCCCGACATGGCCGCCCTGCGCGGCTGGAAGCTGGAAATCGGCGGCGATGCGGCGGAACGGGAGGTGACGCTGACGCTGGATGATCTGCGTGCCCTGCCCGCGCACGACGTCGCCGCGGTCTGCCAGTGCAGCGGCAACCGGCGCGGCCTGTTCAGCCCGCATGTGCCGGGCGTTGAATGGGGCTTCGGCGCGATGGGGTGCGCGGTCTGGCGCGGGCCGCGGCTGCGCGATGTCCTGGCGAAGGCGGGGGTGAAGAACACCGCTGTCGAGATCTGGATGGATGGCGCTGATACCGCCCCGCTGCCGACGACACCGGATTTCCAGAAATCACTGCCGGTCGCGAAGGCGATGGCGGATGACACCATCGTTGCACTTGGAATGAACGGCGCGCCGCTGCCCTGGATGAACGGGTATCCGGCCCGCATCATCGTGCCCGGCTGGACCGCGACGTATTGGATGAAGCATGTCACGCGTATCGACGTGCAGACCAGGCCGCTGGACAATTTCTGGATGCAGAAGGCCTATCGCGTGCCGGCCGGCATGTTCGCCGTCGACGCGCCTTTTACCTCGCAGGACACTGCCGCCAACCGTCCGATTACCGAGATGGTGGTCAACAGCCTGATCGCCACGCCGGTCGACGGCGCGAAGGCCACCGCGCAGGGCCTTTTGATCGAGGGCGTGGCCTGGGACCGCGGCCATGGTGTCGCGCAGGTCGAGGTTTCGATCGACGACGGCAAGACCTGGCAGAAAGCGGCACTCGGTGCCGATCTCGGCCCCTATGCGTTCCGCGCGTTCAACCTGAAGACCGGCCCGCTGCCCGCCGGACGCCACGTGCTGTCGGCCCGCGCTACCAACAAGGCCGGAGAGACGCAGGCCGACGCGCTGAAATTCAACCCCGCCGGCTATCATCACAATGTGCCGCAGAAAGTCGCGGTCACGGTGTCATAGGAAGGCACGACATGATCCGAACCATGACGGTCGTCGCCACGCTGGCATGCGCGTCCGGCGCCTTCGCCCAGACGCCTGGCTGGATGAAGCCCGGTCCAGGACAGGAAGAAACCGCGATCTCGTGCGGCGTGTGCCACACGCTGAACTACATCCGGATGAACTCCCGCTTCATCAAGCCCGAGGTCTGGAAGGCCGAGGTCGACAAGATGCGCGCGGCCTTCGGCGCCCCCATCGACGACGACACCGCGGCAACGATCCTGGCCTATCTGAACAGGAACTTCGCCGCCTCTCCCTAAACCCCCAAACAACCGCGCTACCCCGTTCGGGACACCTCCAGCACGTGCTCGGCGATCGCCAGTGACGCGGTCAGGCCGGGACTCTCGATCCCGAACAGGTTGATCAGCCCGGGAATGCCGTGCGTCTGCGGGCCCTGCACGACGAAATCCTGCCCCGGCGCGCCCTTCGGCACGATCTTCGGGCGGATGCCGGCATAGCCCGGCTGCAGCGCGCCGTCCTTCAGGTCGGGCCGGCGCCGCCGCACCGCCTCGTAGAAACTGTCGGACCGTGTCGGGTCGACCGTATAGTCGATCGCATCGATCCATTCCACGTCGGGACCGAATCGCGCCTGCCCGCCCAGGTCGATGGTCAGGTGCACACCCAGCCCGCCGGGCACCGGCACCGGATAGATCAGGCGCGAGAATGGCGACCGTCCCGACAGGGTGAAATAGTTTCCCTTGGCAAAATACTCGGTCGGGATGCGGTCCTTCGGCATGCCGTGGATACCGCGCGCCACGAAGGGGGCATGCATCCCGGCCGAGTTCACCAGCAGGTTGCAACGCAACGTCATCGGGTCGGCCCCGCCGACCTCCACCTCGATATGCCCGCCGGCGACGCGCCCGCCGGTCATCGGGCTGAAAATCACCAGCACGGCACCGTGATTCTCGGCATCGCCCTGCAGCGCCACCATGTAGCTATGGCTGTCTATGATCCCCGTGGCCGGTGACAGCAGCGCGCTGGTGCAGTGCAGATTCGGCTCCATCCCGATGGCCTCGGCCGCGGTCAGCACCCGCATGCCCTCGACCCCGTTCGCCTCGGCGCGCTTCTGGATGCCCGCCAGCATCGCGTCTTCCTGTGCGTTCGTCGCAACGATCAGCTTGCCGCAATTGCGGTGCGGCACGCCCTTGTCCTGGCAGTACGGATACAGCTTGCGCCGCCCGGCGACACAGAAGCGCGCCATCAGGCTGTTTGCGGGATAGTAGATACCGGCGTGGATCACCTCGCTGTTGCGCGACGACGTTTCCG